>JAEINM010000422.1 GCA_016342385.1 Spirochaetaceae bacterium
CAAGTTTCACAACAGCTGATCCACCTTCCATTCCAGCTACTGCAAAAAGTTTTCCCCGAAGCAGGGTAAGGGTTCTTCCCCGAATGGAATTGAGTTCAGATTCAGCAGTTATAACATTCTTGTCAATGTCTATCTTTATCAGTCTTCCGTAGGGGATTCCATCTCCCGTATTTTCGATTTTTAACAGGATCACTTCATTCGCTGTTCCGGTTTCTGCCGATGTGAATACACTTTCCGAAGCTTTCTCCTCATCTATCTGTTTGTTGGCATCATCGGCGATGTCTTCCCGCATTATAACAACTTCATCTTTGTCCTCTTCAAGAGCAGCCTGTTCTTCTTCCAGTATGGCTTCCTGTTCCTCTATCTCTTCTTTTTGCTTTTCCAGGTCTTCAATCTGTTCTTTTTCTTCTATTGAAAGATCCTCTTTTTCAGTTCCGTCATCGGATGTTTTTATTTCTTCAATAGCTTCTTCGATCACATCCTTCTCTTCGGCCAGGACCTCTTTTTCCTCTTCTATAGCCTTTTCCTCTTGAGCAATCTCCTCATCCCGGAATTCGACCATGTCTTTTCTGCTCTCGATGGCATCATCTTTTTCTTCACGCATAACTTCAATAACTTCTTCAGAGGTGATCGCTCCTGTATCGATGGCTTTACCAGTCTCTGAGCTTCTCGATTCCGACAGGGGTATTACAATGGCGGACTTTCCTGCCCATTCACTATAATGAGTCGAAAGCCCCGATTTTTCTGGAGTCAGATATTTAACAACTCCTTCTTTATAAGCACTCTTGTAATAATCGAGGTTCTGATAGTAGGCGGCATTGTAAAAGGTAATAAACTCAGCCAGAAGAAAGGCATCTTCGAATGAGTAGGAATAGGCACTTTCCAGATAGGCGGCAATGATATACCGGAGATTACGGATATGATCGACAGCCCCATCGCGACCGACGAAGAATATATCCCCATCAAATCCCACAGGGATTTCCGGTTGTACAGAATGAATGACCGAGTACTTATTACCGATAGTAAAATTCCCATCACTATCGGGATTGACCTGAACTCCCAGCTGAGAACCCAGTCCCAGAATCTCTTCCAGAGTATTAATAAAGGCATGGGGTCCCACATAATTGTAGAATTCAATTTTTTTATCGCCATAAGACTGTAGTTCATCTTTATCTACATCAATCGCAAAGAGAGAGATTGATAGTAGAGAAAATACAATAATCATTGCCGTTTTTTTCATTATATACTCCCGTTTAAAAGTTCCGTCTTCCTGTAAATTTATCAAATATTTCACCAGCCCTTCTTCTAATCCGATGCGGAGCATCACTGCCATAAATAGAGGAAAGGACATGTAAGCCCGATTGATCCGGAATAATTCCATTATAATAGATAATTTCTTCCAGAGTATCACATATAGTTAATAATACGCTATCATCATTATAAAATCTCTCTTTCGCCGATGCAATAGCTCTTGTCGATTCTCCATCATAGTCAAATCCGATTTGTCCTAGAGCCCAAATGGCAGAAATAGCAGCCGAAGAGTTTTCTTCTCTATACAAGTGTCTGACAAGAAATTTCCTTGTTCGTATATCTCCAATTTGACCTAATAAATTAATGGCTTTAATTCTGACTAGAGAACTGCTGTTGGAAACAAGAGAACCGTCAAATGAAGCATAACTTACCCCTTCCTGAGCCAATGTAATCAGCAGGAGGGGGGCAAAAGGAAATTTTTCTATAAGCTGGTTCTGTCGATGAAGATTCTCAAAATTATTGATAATTTCCAGTCTTTTCTCCAGATCCGACGATTCAGCCATCATTTGAAAATAGAGGTATCCTCTGTTATTTTCATAAAAATCAGAAAGTCTTTTTAAACTGGCTCCGGAATCAAGGTTACCATTTCTCAAGGGGCCGCCTCTGTAGCCGCTCCAACCCTCTGCCGAAGGCGGAGTGTCATAGCAGTAGACGATCCAGTTAGCTCCACCGCTGAATAGATTTCCCGCCGCTCCGATAAGAGGGGCAGTCATCAATGTCTCACTGTCTATCTGAATAATATCTTTTTCATAATATCTGTAGAGTTTCCGGTTTTTCCCGAAAAGATATATAGCACCGGATTTATCAATGGAAGAAAATCCATCCGTAGGAGGGCCGTTGAAACTTTCCAGAATAGTACCATCACGCCCTATAGTTATAATAGAACCATGGGAATACACTATGTGGAGAGAGTTACGGGAACTGACTATTGAGACGGGATTTCCCGAGGGAAGCCCCTTGAGATCCCATTGTAAAGAACCCTCAATGGATAGACATGAAGCTGTACCGTTACCTGTAACGATTATGAGGAGGTCTTCCCATAAGGCGGTTCTGACTGCTCTGGAGTCGAGCTGAAATCTCCAGTTCAGATTTCCTGTGGGAGTATAAGAATATAGGACTGAATCCCTACCGGAAATATAGATGGATCCATCGCGGTCAACGACCGGAGACGTATAGCTGTAGGCTGTCTCTTTCTCCCATTGAACAATTCCTCTCCCATTTATTTTCACCAGTCTTCCATCTTCCAGAGGCAAAATAATTGATCCCTCGGGAGAAGCTGCGGGAGGATGTGAAAGAGGAGAATTAAAACTTCTTTTCCACCGGACAGTTCCACCGGGAGTGACAGCAATCAGTTTTCTGCTTTCCGAAAAGAGATAGACTGTAAAATCGACTCCCACAAACAGAATATCAGTGAGAGGTTCCCCTGCTCTGTATGACCAGATCAAACTTCCTGAAAAGGGTTTTAAAGCCTGTAGTGTATGATCATCAGTTAATACATACACTGTTCCTGCAGGATCGGAAGCAGGAACACCGGAAACGGCACCTGTTACAGCATATCGCCAGTTTATATCAATCTGAGCAGAGAGAAAATTACAGATTATGAGATAAATGAGTAGACTCAGGACATTTGTCTTAATACAGCTACTGCCTCCATATGAGATGTCTGGGGATAAAAATCAAACAGAATGAAATCATCCACCGTATATTTATCGGCAATAATATCCTTTAAATCCCGACTCATTGTTGCTGGATCACAGGAAACATAGATAATAACAGCAGCTTTTGACTGATTTAAAAAATTCCTAACCTTTTTTGTCAGCCCTGCTCGTGGGGGATCAATTATAATAGTATCAGCCCTTTTATCGATTTTTATATCTGAAATCCACTTCTCAATACTCAGAGGATAAAAATCCAAATCCCCATGTATATTTTTTTCTATCATGGGAGTCACTTTTTGATTAATCTCAACAGCTTTTATCTTTTTAAACTTTTCTTCTACCATAGAACTCAATAAACCGACTCCTGAGTATAAATCCAGAAGAGTATCTCCGAAAACATGTTTATTTAAGTAATCACCGAGTTCCGGCAAAATTGAAAGATTACTCTGAAAAAAAAGAGCGCTATTGAAAAAGATTTTTTTATTATTAACTGTAATATGTATCTCTTCTTTATCATTTTCTGTAGAAAACCAGTTCTCTTTTCCAAAGACAGTGACACGTTCATTTTTATTCTTATCTTTTTTTGACAATAAATAGCGATTCACCCCACCGGTAGCAACGGGACAGTAATCAATAGAAATAATATTATCTCCCGCTTTCTCCTTGAAACCTTTTATTTT
>JAEINM010000423.1 GCA_016342385.1 Spirochaetaceae bacterium
ATACCAGGGCGGCGGCGGTCAGAGACCCGGCGGATACCAGGGCGGCGGCGGTCAGAGACCCGGCGGATACCAGGGCGGCGGCGGTCAGAGACCCGGTGGATACCAGGGTGGCGGTCAGAGACCCGGTGGATACCAGGGTGGCGGTCAGAGACCCGGCGGATACCAGGGTGGCGGCGGTCAGAAACCCGGTGGGGGAACCTCGACTACAGCTGCTAGTGATCAGAAGAAGACCAGCTCAAAAAAATTCTTTAAATCAAAGAAAAATACTCAATATGGTAAGAAGAGAAATACTCATTCAGAAAAGAGTTATGAATATAAGAAAAAAGTGGTCAACAGCACTAATCCGGTTCCAAAAGAAATAGCTATGATGGAAATCATCACTGTTTCGGAATTAGCTAGAAAAATGAATCTGAAAGCTTCTGATCTTATTTCAAAACTGATGAAAATGGGAATGATGGTTACGATCAATCAGCAGATTGACTTTGAAACAGCTTCTCTTCTTGCTGAAGAATACAGTTGTAAAATCAAACTAGTATCGCTTTATGATGAAACTCTTATTGAGACAGAAAAAGATAGCGCTGAAGATCTTGAATCTAGACCTCCCATCGTTACTGTCATGGGGCACGTAGACCATGGTAAAACAAAACTTCTCGATGCTATCAGGCAGACAAATGTTGTTGATGATGAGTTTGGGGGAATCACCCAGCATATCGGTGCTTATACGGTTAATACAGATAAAGGGAAAATCACTTTCCTTGATACGCCCGGTCATGCGGCTTTTACATTGATGAGAGCCCGTGGTGCACAGATAACAGATGTGGTCGTGTTGGTTGTAGCCGCTAATGATGGCGTTATGCCTCAGACGATAGAAGCGATAAATCATGCAAAAGATGCTAAAGTACCTATAATTGTCGCTGTTAATAAGGTTGATCTTCCCGAAGCAAATATTGAACGGGTAAAACAGCAATTATCAGAATATAACCTTATATCGGAAGATTGGGGTGGCTCTACACAGTTTATAGAATTATCAGCGCTGAAGCGTATGGGAATTGATAAACTTCTCGATTCAATCTCACTTGAAGCTGAAATGCTGGAATTAACAGCAAATTTCAATTGCAAGGCAGAAGGGAAAATCATTGAATCAAAAGTCGATCAGGGACGTGGTATTGTTTCCAGTGTATTGATCGAAAGAGGAACTCTTAAAATAGGAGATTCTTTTATTGCTGGTATTTTCCCGGGGAAAGTCAGGGCCATGTTTAACGATAGAGGTCAGAAAGTTGAAAAGGCAGATCCTTCAATGCCTGTTGAAATACTGGGATTTTCCGGAATTCCCGATTCCGGTGATCCATTTCAGGTCACAGAAAATGAAAAAGTGGCAAGACAGTTCGGTATTAAAAGACAGGAGCTGAAAAAACTTGAAGAAGCGAAAAATGTAAAGAAAATTACATTGGCGAATCTTTATGATTCTATTCAGGATGGAGAGATTCAGGAACTTAAGGTTATTATTAAAGGTGATGTTCACGGTTCAGTTGAAGCCCTTAAACAGACCCTTGAAAAACTCAGTACTCCTGAAATACGTCTTGTTTGTATTCACTCCTCTGCAGGAGCTATAATTGAGAATGACGTTACTCTGGCAGCAGCGTCAAATGCTATTATTATTGGTTTCCATGTGAGACCTACTCCTAAAGCACAAATGCTTGCTGATCATGAAAAAGTTGAAATTAAAAAATACAATATTATTTATGATGCTGTAGAAGATGTTAAAAGTGCCATGGAAGGAATGCTTGCTCCTGATCTTAAAGAAGAAATAGTCGGTCAGGTTGAAGTCAGAGAAACCTTTAAGGTTCCTAAAATCGGTACAATTGCCGGTTGTATGGTTACCAGCGGTATGGTTACACGTAAAAGTCAGGTTCATATGTATAGAGAAGGTATCGAAATGTTTACCGGTTCTATCAGTGCTCTTAAGCGATTTAAAGATGATGCTAAAGAGGTAAAAGAAGGATTTGAATGTGGAATCAGTCTTGAGAACTTTTCAGATATTAAAGTCGGTGATATTTTTGAAGTCTTTGAAATCAGAGAAGTTGCAAAGAAACTTGGGGATCCTATAGATAAGTGAGTGAATTGAGATTAAAGAGAGTCGAGAGCCTGTTACGGGATCTCGTCAGCTCTCTTATTATTAAAGAAAGAGTTAAAGATCCCAGAGTGAATTCTCTGGTTACAATAACTGATGTGAAAATCAGTTCTGATCTTACTTATGCGAAAGTATATGTTTCCTCTTTTGAAAGTGAACATAAAATGTTGAAGGCAGTTGAGGCTTTAAACCACGCTGCCGGTTTTATTCAGAAAAATATCTCAAAAGATTTGAAAATGAGAGCAACTCCAAAATTGAGTTTTTATCCTGATGATTCTATAAAAAAAGGATTTGAAGTTAATAAGAAAATAAATCAGTTGGATATTCGTGACAATGATTAGTAAATCCGGAGGGCTTATCCTTTTAAATAAACCCTCCGGAATAACATCTTTTAAAGGACTGAATGTTCTAAAAAAAACATTGGGCACCGGTAAAGTCGGTCACACTGGTACGCTGGATAAATTTGCAGATGGTTTGATTGTTGCCTTATTTGGGAAAATGACCAAACTTGTTCCCGAATTTACCGGTATGGATAAAGAGTATATAGCTAAAATATATTTCGGAAAAGAAACTGATACACTTGATCCGGAAGGGCAAACTCTGTACAGCGCTGAACCTCCCGATTTGATCGATATTGAGAAAGCTCTCCCTTTTTTTATTGGTAGTATAAAGCAAATTCCTCCACATTATTCAGCAATCCATATTGATGGTAAAAGAGCCTATGAAATGGTTCGTTCCGGAGAGAAATTTCAAATACCAGCTAGAGATATCGAGGTATATTCCTTTAAAATAATTTCCTATAATAAGCCATACTTAATTGCAAAAATACGCTGTTCTAAGGGGACATATATTAGATCTCTAGCTAGAGATCTGGCTCTTAAATGTCACAGCAGGGCACACCTTGTCGAGTTGAAGCGGACATCAGTGGGACCTTTCTCTCTCGATGATTCTGTTACTCCAGAAAAATTTGATTCTACAATTCATGTTATAAACCCCTGGAATATTTTCGATTACCTTCAGGGGGTAGATAAGAAAATAATTGATGATTGTTACAGAAAAGATATTGCCCATGGGAAAGATTCTTTTTTCAAGGAATTAGGAAATGAATTTCATGATAATAGGGAATATGCTCTTTTTGATGAAAGGAAAGAAATGCTTGCCCTCATTAAAAAAAATACAGGTAATTTCTCTTTCAGGTTTGTCTGTTGAATTAGACTGGTACAATTGACTTTTATCTGAATTTAAGTAAGATTAAAAGGAAACTATGTAGATTATGGGTTTTTGTACGGTAAGAACCGGTCTGGTTTTCGGAGGGTGTAACTCTGCTTGAATCGGACTTAATACAATAATCCACAAACAATATATTATGAGGAATTTAAAATGTCATTATCAAAAGATTTTAAATCGGAAATCGTTGCAGAATTTGGAAAGGATGCCAACGATACAGGTTCAACTGAAGTGCAGGTTGCACTTCTAACTAAAAGAATTGAAGATC
>JAEINM010000424.1 GCA_016342385.1 Spirochaetaceae bacterium
TTTTACACGAGTGTGATGATTGTATGGCAATTTCTGCTAACTGCTCTTTTGTCGGATCAGGGATGGTCGCACAGTCAGAGAAGATCATCAGGCCGTTAACACCCCATTTCTTATCGGGGAAATCCATAACAAAACATGAGGAGGCCGAGGCTACGCCGGGGGATGTCTTAATTATGGTAAATCCGGCGACGAGAACTTTCCCTGTAGCGTTGTCGGCACCGGCAACCATTGCATCGGCATATCCTAAGCGAACCATCATGGCTCCCCATTTTAAGGGGTCTTTTATTGCCTTAAGGGCCTCTTCCTCAGTTAATCCTTTGTGTTTTCTGAGAGAAAAATACTCTTTTCCATATTCTGTGAGTTGTTCTGAATTATCAGGGTCCGATATAGTTATGTTTGAAAGATCAACTCCCATGGAGTTGGCGGCTTTTTCAATATCAGCAGTATTTCCGACTAGAATTACCTCGGAAGCAATTTTTTCATCTTTAATGATTCTCGCTGCTTCTATAGTCCTTGATTCTACACCCTCGGGAAGAACCAGTTTTTTCCCCATTTTTACGGCTTTGGCTTTCATTTCAAAAACGAATGACATTGAAATCTCCTATATATGTATTAATATTGTTTCCTTTTCCCTTCTAAATATAGACAATTAAACAGGCTGTTTACAACAGTTTCGCCCTGTAAAAAAATAATTATTTATATAATTCTAAAGAACCTGTTCAGAAAGAATAAATTATTGTAATATAGCCGCATTATGGTTATTGGAATTTATGGCCTGGGACGTTTTGGTTCATTTTGGGCTTCAACTCTAAGTAAAGTTGCCGATGTACAAGCTTATTCTCGTAGCAGTGAGGCTCCTGAAGGAGTAAGAGCTGTAACTGAAGAAGAGATCTGTAAAAGTGATATTCTCTTTCTGTGCAATTCTATATCTTCGGTAGAAGAGGTTTGTAAGAGGATTTCTCCAAAACTCAAAAGAGGGGCAATCGTAGCCGACACATGTTCGGTCAAGGTGTATCCCATTCAGGTTATGAGGGATAATCTACCTGATTATGTCCATATCCTGGGGACTCATCCCATGTTTGGTCCCGATTCCGGACGTTATGGTGTTCAGAATCTTCCCATTGCTGTTTGCGCAGAGAGGATCGGTCAAAGAGAACTTGATAGAATTCTTGATCTTTTTACGGGACTTGAGTTAAGAATAGAGCAGTTGACGGCAGAAGATCATGACCATGAAGCAGCGTATTCTCAGGGCATTACTCATTTTATTGGGAGAACACTTAACCTTCTACATTTGAAACCGAGCAGAATTTCCACAACAGGGTATGAGGATTTGCTGGATATCATTCAACAGACTTGTAATGACCGCTGGCAGCTTTTTCTCGATTTACAAAAATATAATCCTTATACAGAGGAAATGAGAAAAAAACTTCATTCATCAATCGAGGAAATGCTGGTAAAATTAGATTCCATAGATAGCATAGGAGACAATTAAATGGCCGAGATCCATTCCAAACGGATAGATGAAAAAAAGCTCGATACAGTTCTGGCTGAAGATATCAGTTTTGAAGGTGATGTATCTTTTTCAAAACCATTAATGATTAAAGGACTGTTTAGCGGCAGTATAAATGCAACAGGAGACTTATACATCGATAAAGATGCGGTTGTTGATGCAGAAATAAAGGCTTCTTCAGTTGTAGTAAGAGGGAAAGTCAAAGGAAATATCACAGCAGATTCAAAAGTTGAGCTTCAGGGTTCTGCTGAAGTCGTCGGTGACATAACTGCTCCGAGAATTGTTATGGAACCGGGATGTTTATTTGACGGGATCAGTAAAATGCGACCCCTGAGTGAGGTATAATCAATGAAAAACAGAATTCTAATTTTGCTTATTTTTATTTTGTCTCTGGGCAGTGCCTTTGGACAGGAACAGAGAGATGCTTTGAAAAACTTTCGTGAAGGGAAATATAAAGAAGCAATAGAAATAACTCTAGAGGAAATAGAAACTCTTCCGGACACGAGCTTAAGGGCAAAAATGGATTCCTATACAGTTCTGTTATGGTCTCTTATTGTGGGGAAAAAATATGACGATGCGATCCGTTATGGGAATGCGGCCCGGAAATTATCTCCTTATGACAGCAGGATTACCGAGGCAATAGGAGAAGCATTTTTTTACAAGGGTGATGGAGGGAATGCTTTGAAATATTTCGAACTCTATGCTGTTCAAGCCCCTCTGGGAGACAGGATCGCACGAGTGTACAATTTTATGGGTGAAATCTACATTACACAGGCGAAGTATAATCATGCGGACATAGCTTTTTCAACGGCATTATATCATGCCCCTACAATAACCAGATGGTGGTACAGACTCGGTTATTCAAGAGAGCTGGCCACTGATTTTGCCGGGGCTAAAATAGCATACAATAAAGCCCTGGAGCTCAATCCTTCTTTTACAGAAGCGACCAGAGCATTGAACCGAATCAGGAATAACTGACATGAGGGCAGCATTTTATACCCTGGGCTGCAAATTGAATCAGGTTGAAACAGAAGCTCTCATCTCATCTTTTAAAGAACAGGGTGTCTCTATCGTGTCCTCTGAAAATGATGCTGATATTTATGTGGTGAATACCTGTACGGTCACTTCTAAGAGTGAACAGAAAGCCAGAAGGATGATTCGAAGGTTTTCCAGAGACAGAAATTCTTCATTAGTTATAGCAACAGGATGCTATGTTCAGCTGGAAGAAGAGGAAGTGGTCTCTCTCGGAGATAATGTCGTTACAGTTTCTCTCGATGACAAAGACACTATTCTCGATCTGGCAGCATATATAGGTTCTTACGATTTTGCTATGAGTGAACTGAAAAGCAGGACTGTGCACTGGCTGCAGGAGCATCTGGGAGTATCAAAGGAGGGGGCGGGTGATCGTTTCCGGTATTCACCTGCAGATTTTAATTTTCATTCAAGGGCTTTCCTGAAGATTCAGGATGGTTGTGACAATGCTTGTGCCTATTGCAGGGTGACAATCGCCAGAGGTGGGTCAGTCAGTCTTGATGCATCTGAAATCATTGACCGTTTAAATCAGTTGTCGGCAAAAGGGTATAGAGAAGTTGTTCTGACAGGAGTCAATATCGATTCATATCGATCCGGTGGTACTGATCTGGCAGGACTTCTAAAGATGATTCTTGAGGAAACGAGAGGTTTCAGGATTCGATTATCCTCATTGGAGCCGGATACTCTAACCGAAGAGATGTGTAGTGTTCTGGCCGCTAAGCGGATTTGTCCACATTTTCATTTATCTGTTCAGTCAGGATCTGATACTATTCTGAGATCTATGAAAAGACGTTATAACTCAGAAACAATCAGAAAGGCCGTGCAGCAGCTCAGAACTGTTAAGGATGATCCTTTTATCGCGGCTGATATAATCGCCGGTTTTCCCGGAGAGACAGAAGAGGATCTGGATAAATCTATGAATATTATTACAGAGCTTAATTTTGCCAGAGCCCATGTCTTTCCTTTTTCTCCCAGACCGGGAACACAAGCCTATGAAATGATTCCAAAAGTCCCGGAAAGAGAAACAGTTAAAAGAGCTCAGAAACTGAGAAAAGCCTCTTCCTTATC
>JAEINM010000425.1 GCA_016342385.1 Spirochaetaceae bacterium
AAAAGGGATCAAAAAAACATCCGGCATTGATATGGCGGCCGTGAATCTGGCGACAGAAAAAGCCACCATCAGTTATGATCCGAAAGAGACTGATGTGGAGCATATTATAAAGAGTGTCGCCGATGCCGGTTATTCCGCGTCTCTTCCCAATGAAGAAGATAGTAGTGAGGAGGAGAAAGAGAAGGATAAAAGGCTGAAGGAACTGAAGGTAAAGACCCTGGTTTCAGCTCTTTTAAGCGTTCCATTAGTTCTGGCTATGTTTGCTGGTCTATTTAAAATTACTCCCCTTATGTTCCTTCATAATCCCTTTCTTCAGCTAATATTGGCTACTCCCGTGCAGTTCTGGATCGGTTCCAGGTTCTATAAGGGTGCCTGGAAATCTATTCGGGCGGGAAGTCCGGGGATGGATGTTCTCGTGGCTCTGGGAACTTCATCAGCTTATTTTTTCAGTATATTCAACGGCTTTTTTGCCGAATCACTCGGAGTTGATACAACGGGATTATATTTTGAAGCTTCGGCTATTATTATAACTCTAGTTCTGCTGGGGAAATTCCTCGAGTCTAGGGCCAGGGGAAAAACCTCTGAAGCCATTAAAAAGTTGATGGGACTTCAACCGAAAACGGCCCGGGTGGAGCGTGATGGCGAAGTTGTAGAGGTCCCAATCAGTGATGTACTCCCCGGGGATCTTGTGTACATTAAACCGGGAGATCGAATTCCTGTGGACGGTGTCATTGTTTCAGGACATACTGCGGTTGACGAGAGTATGATAACCGGCGAAAGCATGCCGGTTGAGAAACTGGTTGGAGATAAACTGGTCAGCGGAACCATCAACAGTTACGGTTCGGTTCAGTTCCAAGCGGAACATGTGGGGAAAGATTCGGTGCTCTCCCGCATTATTACTATTGTTGAGGAAGCTCAGGGATCTAAAGCTCCTATACAGAAATTAGCCGATAAAGTCGCAGCTGTATTTGTTCCCGTCGTATTAATTATTTCTGTGGTCACATTTATAATCTGGTGGCTGATTCTGGGGTCATTGACCAGTGCCATTGTCTCTTCTGTTGCCGTGCTGGTTATCGCCTGCCCCTGTGCGCTTGGTCTTGCCACACCAACAGCGATTATGGTGGGTACGGGAGTCGGTGCTCAGAGAGGGATTCTCATAAAAAACGGTGAAATTCTGCAGTCCGCAGGTAAATTGGCGACTGTTATTCTCGATAAAACCGGAACCATCACTTTGGGGAAACCGGAAATGCAGGAACTGATTCCTTTACGGGCTGATATTTCTGAGTCCGATAAAACTGATCTTCTTATAATTGCCGCCAGTCTGGAAGATTATTCTGAGCACCCATTGGCAAGAGCGGTTGTCCTGGCAGCGGAGGATCAGAATCTATCTCTATCTGCTGTCGAAAATTTTAAAGCAGTTCCGGGAAAGGGAATCTCAGCTACTCTGGGTGGGAAATCATATTTTATAGGAACCGAGGCATATTTAAGTCACAATAATATCCCCTCTAGTGGCTATATGGATAAAAAAGTGCAATTGGAAAATGAAGGTAATACGGTCGTTGTTTTAGCCGATTCATCGGAAGCTCTTGCCTTAATTACAATAGCCGACAGCATTAAGGAAACCTCCCGGGAAGGTGTGGAATTACTAAAGCAAATGGGACTGGATGTCTTTATGATGACGGGAGACAACAAAAGAACTGCCCATGCCATTGCTGCCAAAGCGGGAATTACTAATGTACTGGCAGAAGTTCTACCCCAGGGGAAGGCTGCAGAAGTTCAGAAACTGCAATCTTCAGGCAAAGTTGTTGCTATGATCGGTGATGGAGTAAATGATGCTCCGGCACTGGCCACTGCCAATACGGGAATCGCCATGGGCCAGGGATCGGATATAGCTATGGAGTCAGCTGATATCACTCTTATGAGAGGTGACCTGAGGGAAATTGCCGCAGCTATACAATTGTCG
Organism: Spirochaetaceae bacterium; assembly: GCA_016342385.1. GTDB lineage: Bacteria > Spirochaetota > Spirochaetia > DSM-2461 > DSM-2461 > Spirochaeta_F. Next base: position 1,964 of record JAEINM010000425.1, read on the forward strand.
AGAAAAACTATGGGTAAAATTAGACAGAATCTCTTCTGGGCCTTTTTCTACAATTCCATCGGGATCCCCTTTGCCGCTATGGGTTTCCTCAATCCGATTATTGCCGGGGCGGCCATGGCATTCAGTTCTGTCTCTGTTGTGTCCAATTCGCTCAGCCTGAAGAATTTTAAAATGAAACAGAATGGTAGGGATGTAAAAACAAACGTCTCTAATGAAAATAGAAAGGAGAATACTATGGAAGTAACAATAAAAGTGGATGGAATGTCCTGTAATCACTGTAAAATGTCTGTGGAAAAAGCGGCGGGATCAGTTGAGAATGTCGTGAATCCAGAAGTTAACCTGGAAGAAAAAGAATTGAAGTTTTCTTTTTCCGGAGATGAGGGTGTTATTGTCGCATCTGTAAAATCGGCCGTTAAAGACGCGGGATTTGAACCTGTATAGAGGTTTATTGATAGACGTAGAGACAAGGTATACCCGGATATGTTGAGACAAGGCATGCCTTGTCTTTACGCTGTAGAGACAAGGCATACCCGGATATTGTTGAGACAAGGCATGCCTTGTCTTTACACTGTAGAGACAAGGTATACCCGGATATTGTTGAGACAAGGCATGCCTTGTCTTTACACTTATAATCTATATTCTTTTGCGTTCACGTTATGAATTTGTTCATATGCCAGTGTTGTTGTTTTTGTCTCCCCTAGATCGTGACCGGGCCAGACGATGGTTTCGGGGGGGCATCCTTTTCTGAATTTCCACAAGGCTCCCGGGCCGGTACATCCCGGATCGATCAGTGCTGCTTTGCCCGTTTTTCACAGATTATCAGGTAGGTGAAGTCCTTAAGAATCCCTTTCATTTCAAGCTGTTTAATTTTCATACTTATTCCTTTAAAACAGAGGCTAGACTACGGCCGAAATTGATTTTTTTGTATGATGTTACAGTCTCGTTCTTTTTGAGAAAGACAAGGTGATAGGAGTTGTTTGCGGTAACCAGTTCCTGATTCAGAACGGCGCTATTCTGCTGGTCATCATCCATAGAAATATCTTTGAGTTTTCCCATGGGAACATAAAATGTCTCTCTGCTGTAGACAGCTTCGCTTCGCCGTCGGAAGGGCTGTCCTCTGTTTATAATCATCAATTCCCGTCCATCAGTCATATGCAGTGATTCCATCATCCTTTTACCCAGCAGTCCCGATTTAAACTTGTGGAAAAATCCCGCTTCACTAAAGGCTACTGATGTCTCATCCTGTGATGCCAGAATCGTGAACTCGGGATTTCGGGTTTTTTCTTTCCTTAGAAGACCTTTGAAATAGTAGCTCATAGACTGGAGAGCTTTTTCAGTAAAACTGCTTTTTACCATATGGCGGGTTTCATCGGCATAGCGCTGGCGAATGCAGTCGATCACTTTAAGAATGACTTTCAGGGATACATTATTATAAGGTAGGTTAAAGGTCTTATTATTCATGATTAATCGCATATTCCCGTAGAGCAGATCTTCTCTGTGCTGAATACACTGAATTTGCCCGTAGGGGTAAGTGTAAGAGAGAACTGTATTTTTTTCTCTCTGCAATATGAGAATATCCTTCTCATAGAGACAGACAACAAAATCATAGAGATCCATTCCCGGCCAGGCATTGCGTCTTTCAA
>JAEINM010000426.1 GCA_016342385.1 Spirochaetaceae bacterium
ATTACAGTAAAAGGAGTACTGTTCTGCGGACCGGAATTTCCCGCTATATCGAGAACCCTTGCGGTGAAACTCTTATTGCCTTCAGCCCCTAAATCCACAGAGTATACGGGATTAAAAGAATAAAAAGATTCTTCTCCCGATTGCAGTTTATGATTATAGACAAAGGATGAGTTATCACCATTTAAGAATAGTTCAACCACATCACCGGCTTCGGCATTTGATCCGGAAAGATCAATATCAATATCAAAAGCTGCTGTATAATTATTAATAAATGAACCCATAAGATCTTCCGATCCGACTGAAAAAGGAGCCAGAGGAGCTGTGCAATCAAACCAGATATTAGTGTTTCCATTTATTGTATCTGTATTATCCGCCATATCAGTCACTAATATGGAGTAGCTAAGATTGACTCCCTCACCCCCCTTATCATCATCGCTGCTCAGCATGGTGTATCGGCTGACAAATGCCGGTCCGGGAAAACCGGACGTAGCCGTTTCATGGCCTATGCTGTGATCTGAAATGATCACGACAGGATTGTTTTTCAATATCCTGTTTACAGAGTAACTCAGGATAATCTCTTCCCCTGCTCTTATCCATTCATATGGCATTTCCCCAGTAGGAGAAGCTGTCGATGAGATGACTGCATTTATTTGAGGACTTCCTTCGTAATACTTTATTTCATTATTAGAAGATGCCGCACTCTGCTCATTAATAGCATTATCCAAGACCAAAACAGTATAGGGAAGAAAACTATTGTTCAGTACAGTATCTGATAGAGGATCGAAACGGGAACCCATAGAATATTGTGCTACCCAATTTCCACCACCTTCGTCACTTAATCCGTTATCCGATGTAATTTCATGATTAGCGATAGTGACAACTGGTTTACCTTTTAACCCTGTATCCGAATCTTCTACATGAAAATTTAATATGATTGTATCGCCAGATTTAGCATAACCATTATTATTGCTGTTAGTAGAAGTGAAACTATTTATTGTCAATTCAGGCTTTGTAAAATCATCATAAATACTTTTTGTAGCATAACCGATACTCTCTCCATTTGATGCTTCTATCCTGACCTGAGAATATGACCCGGGACTCACCTGTAATTCAGCAATATCAATGGGAAAGCTGAAAACATCGTTGGTATTTATTGCGGCGTTTAATCCTATCCTCTTATCACGCCATTCATCATTGATTTTCACTTTATAATAGATTGTGGTAACAGGGCCATTATCACTCAATGTACCATTGAGAATGACTCCACCCGGAGTGAGTACAGTGGAATCGGAAGAATAAAAATATCTGGGTTGATCCGGGTCATCATTAAAATAGACATTATCACCGGAAAATCTCAAGTTGGAGAATATGGGAGATAAAATCCTCGAAGCTATTTCCACACTCTCAGTTAACTCAGTTCCTCTTTTATCCATTATAGTAAAGCGGAACGACAGATTCCCCGTGACCTGAGGCGCCACAAACTTTGAATAGAAATATCCCGGCTGAACAGGATTTCCCGGTAAAGAAGATCCGGAAATTCCATTGGGATAATAACAAAAAAGTGGATTACCTATGGCGCTTTCCTCACTCAGTATCTCATAATGACCATCTTCCAGAGGAGTGAGAGTCGTCAAATCAATAATCTGACTCCAATTCGGCATCATAGTCAATTTCCATTCCAGAGATAGTATTTCATTATTTAGATTCAGATCCTGATAGGAATTCGCCACATTTCCGTAAATCTCCAGAATGTCATCTGCAATATAGTTTACAATAGAAGAACCGGGCTCGTTCAAATTCAGATAAGGCTTTTCATTTTCTCTCAGATTCAACTGTTCTCTGACAACATTGTTATTGGCATCTTCAAAATCAATGAAAATTGAAATAAAACCATTTATCGGATCGGGAATTATTGTTTTAATCCCCTCAGAATTTATCTTCTCGAAATCGACAGTGGAAAAAGTGAAACTGAACTGACCTGTGGAAGGAGAATAAATTATATCACCTGTACCGAAATTCTCATCTTTTATCACCTCTCCCGACTCGTTAATGATAATTCTACCTCTTCGGTTGTAATTATTGGAAAGAGTATACGTTATGGAAACCAGCCGACCATTGCCATCGCCACCCATAAGGGAATTATCTTCTACAACACCTTCAACAGTCACAGAAGAATAATAGAGTGAATCATTCTCAGGAAACAATTCAATTAATTCGGGAGGGAATTTATCTTCTGCAACCTGTATCAGCTGTTCATCGATCGGTTTGGCACAAGAGAAGATGATTGACAAGAGAGCAGAAAAAAGGCATATGAATCTGTATCTCATTTTATTCCTCCTCAATAAAATAGATGTCGAGGGACTCACTGACATCTGAACTTCTCGTCCCTTCAGATCCAGACAGATAGGAATAACGGGATCCCAGTACGGGATCCACAGAAGCCATCTTCTCTGAATAGATTAGAGCTTTATCGTAATTCTCCAACTCATAATAGGAGCGGGATATATTCAGTAAAACCATTGCATAGGATGGCGATGATGTTCTGTTCCGATCTTCATAATCAAGCTCAGCACTATGAAATATTTGAAGGGCACTCTGGTATTCTTCTTTCATATAGAAGACATTTCCAAGGTTGATTTTTGGTGGCAGGTAATTTCTATCGAGAGATAAAGCTGTATTGAAAGCGGATTCCGCTCTGTTAAAATCTCCGAACTTGGCGCAGATGAGTCCCAGTTTATTATAGCTGCCCTTATTACCCTTTTCATTGGCATCATTTGTATAATCATTAATAATCAAATTAATCAGATTATTGACCTCGGAAAAAAAATCAGATGATATCTTTGTTTTATCACCATATTGAAGCCCCAGATCGGCTTCAAGTAGACCAACAGGCCGATATACCTGCTGAGCTTCTTTTGTTAAATAAATCGACCGGAGGTGGGATTCAAGGTCATAACGGTTGAATTCTTCGATACCTATTCTCCAGGCTTTAAGAAAATCTGTTTGTCCGATCATCGTGATTTCAACGGGAATCCAGAGCTCACCGTCTATATTGAGTGACATATCAATTGAGGGGTGGATTTCCCTATAATCTTTGGTTGGTTTTTTTGTATTAAAAGCTGCATAAATATGGCCGGGAGTCGTAATATAGGCTGTTTCAATACCGGCGGTTTCCAGAAGACTGCAGAATAAAACAGTCAGATCATCACAGTCACCTGTTGCACGTTTCAGAGTATTCCGGGGTAGACTGACAGCATCGATAATCTGAGCATTCTCCTGAGCGGCTTCAAAAGGTGACGTAGGGTCCCGTTGATACAGTATTCCCAATTCCGTCAGTCCATAAAAAACCTGCATAGCTATCTGCAATGTTTCACATAATCCCGGATTGACCATATCTCTGGTCGACTGACGGAGGTAACTGGTGTAATTTCTCAAAGCCGAATCTTTTGGCGTGATAAAAGCTCCCACTTTTTTATCATCATCCCAGACCATTGCCTCTTTATCGTGAAGATCATAGGACACCGGCATGGTCTGTACTATTTCCCGCCCCCGGGCTGAGTATTGTACGGCGACTTCACCCGTAAGAGGTTTCACTCCTTC
>JAEINM010000427.1 GCA_016342385.1 Spirochaetaceae bacterium
TCACTGCTGGCGATGTAAATCTCCTTTAATATATAGAGCGGTAAGTTCCTGGTTTATCGATGTTCCTTCAATTAAGCAGAAGATGATTGATGCCAATAATCAGATAAAATGGGTTCCGGGGCACCTCCAGCAGGGACGATTCGGCAAGTGGCTTGCCGATGCCAGAGAATGGGCTATTTCTCGAAACAGATACTGGGGTAATCCTATTCCCGTATGGAAATGTCCCGATTGCGGTGAGACCGAATGTATCGGAAGCCGTGAGGAACTGAAAGAACGATCGGGTAAAGATGTCACGGATTTACACAAACATTATGTTGACCATATAACTATTACATGTAAATGCGGCTCTCAGATGAAACGAATTCCCGAAGTTCTGGATTGCTGGTTCGAATCGGGATCAATGCCCTATGCTCAGAATCACTATCCCTTTGAGAATAAAGAAAAATTTGAAGCGAATTTTCCTGCCGAGTTTATATCTGAAGGACTGGATCAGACCCGTGGCTGGTTTTATACCCTGACCATTCTGGCAGCGGCTCTATTCGATAAACCTGCTTTTCAGAATGTCGTTGTTAACGGGCTTGTTCTGGCGGAAGATGGTAAAAAAATGTCCAAGTCCGAGAGAAACTACACTGATCCTATGCTTGTTATCGGGGAGTTTGGTGCCGATGCCCTCAGGCTGTTCCTTATGAATTCGGCCTGTGTCCGCGGAGAAGGTCTTAAATATTCTGATGATGGTGTTAAAGAGGTATTGAAAAGTATCATCATTCCTTTCTGGAATGCTTACAGTTTTTATATTACTTATGCCAATATCGATCAGGTAAAACCATCGGGTAAACCGGAAAATCCCGAAAATCCTCTCGATAAATGGGTTCTCTCGGAAACAGAAAAAATGGTTGAAGATGTCACCAGCCAATTAGAAGCATATGAGATTCAGAAAGCCATCGGTCCGATAATCTCCTTTATCGATCAGCTCAATAACTGGTATATCAGACGATCGAGAAGAAGATTCTGGAAGAGTGAGAATGATGGCGATAAAATGCAGGCCTATGGGACTCTCTATCACGCCCTCATGACCGTAGTTAAAGTGGCGGCACCCATTATTCCCTTTGTGACAGAAGAGATCTACCAGAATCTGAAAACTGATGATATGGCGGAATCAATCCATCTTTGTGATTACCCCATAGCTGATAAAACCGCTAGAGATCCTGAACTGGAACTGAAGATGAGTCTTACTCAACAGGCTGTTTCCATGGGTCGTGCCCTGAGAAGCATGCATAATCTGAAAACAAGACAGCCTTTAAAAGCACTTCACCTTGTGACCAGAAATAAAGAGGAGAAAAAAGTCCTTTTTGAAATGGTTGATATCATCAGAGAAGAGCTTAATATTAAAGAAGTGATTTTCAGAGAAAATGAAGAGGATCTGGTTGAATATTCAGCTAAAGCCAACTTTAGAATTCTGGGGAAAATCCTTGGAAAAGATATGAAAGCCGCGGCTGCGAGGATTGAAACTCTCTCAATGGATGAAATACAGAATATGCTCGAGGGTTCAACTCTCAACATCGAATTTGATGGAGTTGAGCATAAGAATCTGGATATCACAGAAGAACATCTGATGATTCAGAGACAGGAGAAAGAGAATCTGAAAGTTTTAAATGAAGGCTCTCTTACTATTGCTCTTGATCCGGAAATAACCGATGAACTCAAGAATGAGGGGATTGTCAGAGATATTGTCCGATCTGTTCAGAATCTCAGAAAAGAAAGTAAACTCGATGTAACAGATAGAATTAACCTGTTTATCGATGGATCTGATGTTGTGAAAATCGCCGTAGAAGCTTTTGAAGACCATTTGAAACAGGAAACTCTCACAGCTCAGTGGAGTTGGGAGAAGAAAGACAGCGCCATTGAAGCTGCCTGCGGTGATGAGAAGTGCCTTATCGCATTAACAAAGAACTAATTGAAGAAGGACTAAAGAGATGAAAAAATGGACCGGGATGATTTTACTGACTATGCTGATCTTATGGGGCTGTAAATCCATGCCCGTTCTCCAGCCTGCCGATAAGAGAATTACCTGGTTGCCGGCAGATTCTAAAGTTTTTTTAAATGTCAATATTGAAGGGAACCGTGAACTATTTAATAAAACCATTACCAAGATGGGGATTGATAATAAAGATCTGCAGTCCTTAATTGATAAAAGTCAGACAGTTTGTCTCGGTCTGGAGAATCCCCTTGATCTTGCTGATCCGGGAGTCCATCTTATCTCGGAAGGTTCCTATAATCGCGGGATGATGAGGTTGGGACTTCGGGTTACGAGAGAGTGGGCTCAGACGGACAGTGAGACAGGTACAATATCTAATAAGGCAGGATTACAGGTTCTTCCGGAAAAGGGGAAAATCTTTTTCTCAGAAGGAAAAATCGATGAGATTCTAACCAACCAGGTTGATCCAATCCCTGTATATCTTCCCCGTGATGTGAGGGATCATTTCGTCGAATCCGATATTATCCTCTATTATCCACAACCCTCGAAAGAAGTACTGACGACCCTGTCTCCAACACTGGAGAAGCTGGAAGTGGACCTTTTCTATATTTCTATGAATAAGATCGAGCCGGAAGTTGAAGGCGGAGAGCCGGAGTACGCCATTATGGGACTAGTCAGGATGAAGGATGTCAGAAAAGCCAAACCCTTTTCTACAGCCCTAAAATGGGTTATTCTCGGCGCAATTGTCTCTTCTGATGTACCGGACACCAGACAGTTTCTCAAAGAGATAGACATTGATGCAAAATGGAATGATATAGAGATAACAGGGTTGAATCTCAGTATCGAGAGAGCCAGTGAGCTTATAGCCAGTGTAATCAAGCTCGAGATCTATAAGTAGAAAGGAGCTGGGTTTAAAAAAAAGGGATAGTTATGATAGGTGTAGTTGACTATAAAGCGGGTAATCTAAAAAGTGTTGATTCGGCTCTCTCTTTTCACGGAGCCGATTTTATTATATCTGATGACCCTGATAAGTTACTGAAATGTGACAAAATGATTTTTCCCGGAGTCGGAGAAGCCTTTTCTGCAATGGAAGTACTGAAAAAGAGCGGTCTTGGCGATGCGGTCAAAACTTTTGCTGATTCGGGGAAACCTTTATTGGGTATTTGCCTTGGTGCACAAATTGTTTTTGAATCATCTGAGGAACGGAATACCACTTGCCTGGGATTGATTCCCGGTGTCGTTAAGCGGTTTCCTTCAGATATGGGCCTGAAAGTTCCTCATATGGGCTGGAATACAATAGAATATAGTGGGATAAATCTTTTCAAAGGGATTAAGCAGAACTCGTCATTTTATTTTGTTCACTCTTATTATATTGAAGCTCATTCATCAGCAAATATTGCAGCGACCTGTGAATACGGTTTAAATTTTACTGCCGCAGCTGTAAAAGATAATATTCTGGCCTGCCAGTTTCACCCCGAAAAAAGCGGAGAAGCCGGCCTGAAAGTCTTGGGGAATTTCATCAAACTCTATTAATATCGGGAGAGAATATGTTTCAAAAAAGAATAGTGGTCTGCCTCGATGTCAAAGAGGGCAGATGTACCAAAGGTATAAAATTTAA
>JAEINM010000428.1 GCA_016342385.1 Spirochaetaceae bacterium
GATTCCTTGAGGAGAGAGCTGTATTCTATGGAATCCCCTTAGAAATCGGCAGGGGATTCAGAAATCTTCGCATACATGAAAAGAGAAGCGGATTATATGCGGCAGAAATTGAGGGGCGTCTGGTTATCGATGGACCTCAGACCCTGAGAACAGCCTTCTACAAATTTGAGAATTATAAACTGGAGACAGTCGCTCAGGTATTGCTGGGGAGGGGAAAAGACATTACTCCGGAAAAAGATAAGGTCGCCGAGATTGAGAGGCGGTTTAAAGAAGACAAAGAAGCTCTGGCTTTCTACAACCTTGAAGATTCCGTACTTGTAACGGAAATATTTACAAAAACAGCTATTATTGACCAGCTGATTACGCGCAGCTTAATAACCGGATTACCAGCCGATAAGGTCAATATGTCTGTGGCCTCATTTGATCATTTTATGCTGCCTCTGATTCACAGAAAGGGCTATGTCGCCCCGGATACCGCAGATATTCAATCGGGAGGTCATGCTGCCGGCGGGTACGTTTTTACTTCAGAGCCTCGATTGTATCCCCATGTCATTGTTCTGGATTTTAAAAGTCTTTATCCCACTATAATGAGGACTTTTTTTATCGATCCCTTATCCCGGCTAAAATCTTCTGAAGATACGGTTGTAACACCTGTGGGGATAAAGTTCTCCCGTTCCCATCATGTCTTGCCGGATTTCCTTGGGGAACTGATGGCAAAAAGGGCTAAAGCGAAAAAGGAGAATGATGAATATCTTTCACAGGCCGTAAAAATTCTCATGAACAGTTTTTACGGTGTTATGGGAACGACAGGCTGCCGGTTTTATCACGCCGATCTTCCCTCGGCCATAACGGGAACCGGTCAATGGGTATTAAAAACCTGTGCCGCTTATTTGAGGGATAAAGGGTATTCTGTTATTTATGGAGACACCGATTCTGTTTTTGTCTGTCTGAAAGAAGAGGAATACAGCGATACCTCATCGGCGGGAGTCAAACTGGAAAAAGAAGTGAACCGGTATTTCTCGGATCTCATACAAAAAGAATACCATGTCGATTCCAGGCTGGAGATCGAATTTGAAAAGCATTATCTCCAGTTTTTTCTGCCCCCCATGCGCAATACAAATAACGGCGCCAGAAAGCGATACGCCGGTTTGCTCGACAGTGGAGAAATTGAATTTAAGGGTCTTGAAACGGTCCGGTCCGACTGGACTCAAATGGCTAAAAATTTTCAGCAGGAATTGTTCAGAAGGTTTTTTTACGGCGAAGAATTGAAACCGTGGATTCTGGAGTTCGTTCAGAAATTGAAAGAGGGTGAGTTTGACAGTCTGCTTGTCTATAAGAAGAGGTTGGGCCGTGGCGCCCTAGAATACATCAAAAACAGACCACCTCATGTCAAAGCGGCTTTGAAACTGGATCCTGAAGGAAAGAAAAAGATTAAAGATATTTCCTATATTATGACTGCCGATGGACCGACCCCCCTGGAATTATTCACAGGAGATGTGGATTATGCCCATTATGTGGAAAAGCAGATCCGTCCCATTGCCGACGGGGTTCTCTTTACCGCCGGTGAGGATTTTGATTCAATTATAGAAGGACGTCAGCTCAATCTCTTTTAAAGGAATTTCAGGAATTCTTCAGCGGAATTATTCAGAATCATCTCTTCGGGGAAAGCCATCTCTTTCAGGAGCGCAGAGGCTTCAGTGAAATCTCCCACTTCGGCAGAAAAATGTGCATCGCTTCCCATAATCAGGGGGACATTCTGCAGCAGACATTCTTCTACCATTTGCCTGATTATAATATCGCTTCCCGGACGGTAACTGGTCGGTTTTAAGGAGCTGTTATTTATCTCCAGCAGAGTTCCGGTCTCTTTTGAAGCCGAGACAACTTCTCTTATATTGAAACTGTACCGCTTGTCCCCGGGATGCCCGATTATATTCACACGGCGATTGTTCATGGCTTCCACAATGGTTTTTGTGTGCTCTGACTCAGTCCCGAATTCCAGACAGGGGGGATGGAGGCTGGCAATGACAAGATCCAGGTTAGTCATGACTTCCTCATCTAGATCAATAGATCCCTGATAGTCAATTATATTTGCCTCGGCTCCTTTCAGGATTCTGACTCCCCTTATGACATCGGGTATAATTCTCATGTTGTAAAAGTGGTAAAGATGAGCGCCTCCCGGCATGGATGGAGCGTGATCTGTAATGGCCAGGAGCTTCAGTTCTCTTTCTGCGGCGACTCTGATATTTTCTTCCAGAGTGCTGAAGGCATGGCCGCTCGATATGGTGTGACAATGTATATCTAATTCGTATTTCATTGTGGACAATATAGAGTATTTAAATCTTATGGACAAGAGAGTTCATATCCCTGAAGAAGTCCTAAATCCTCTTCCAGGGGGTAGGGCGCTTTTATGAGCTTGAGAAAACAATAATGAATAGAATGATTTTTTTCTATTGCCGAGTCTCATTTGTAGACCTATTATTGAATTGAAAAATAGAGGTAAAAGAATGGATAAATTAGATTTATATGCGAAAGTGGTTCTCAGTTCCGGGATCAATTTAAGAAAGGGGCAGTGCCTCAGGATCAATTGTGGTGGAGATAATTACAATTTCGCCAGAATCCTGGGACAGGAAGCTTATAAAATGGGTGCCAAATATGTGTATATCAATATACTTGATAATCATCTGACCCTCAGCCGTCTGGAAAATCAGGAGGGTGAGGATCTCGATTATCTTCCCCATTTTATGATCAATTTCGGCCAGGAGATGCTCACGGATGACTGGGCTGTTATCAGAATAGACAGTACCGAGGAGATCGGAGTTCTGAAAAATGCGGATCCTGAGAAAATGAGCCGCAACAGAAAAACTGCCAGTAAGAAACTGAAGTTTATCAGCAGGTCTCTTATGAGCGATGAACATCCCTGGTGTGTTATTACAGTACCGGGACCTAAGTGGGCACAAACTGTATTGGGAAAAGGGGCGACGGAAGAGGACCTATGGGAAATTATGAAACCGATTCTAAGACTCGACCAGGATGATCCTGTCAAAGCCTGGGATGAACACAATAAAACTATCCGGAAAAGATGTGACGATTATAACAATCTGAAATTCGACAGAATCCGGTTTCAGAGCGAAGGGACCGATCTGACTGTAGGCCTTTCAGAGAAGAGCATCTGGTGTGGAGGATCGACTTCGCTGCCTTCGGGAAGACTTTTTAATCCCAATATCCCATCTGAGGAGATTTTTACCACTCCCGACTGGAGAAGGACCGAAGGTCGTGTGAAAGTGACCAAACCGGTTAAAGTCATGGAAAAACAGGTTCTCGGTGCCGAGTTTATCTTTGAAAAGGGGAAAGTCGTCAATTTCAGGGCTGATGAAGGTGGGGAGATATTAAAAAAGTATCTTGAAACAGATGAAGGAGCGGCCTATCTGGGAGAAGTGGCTCTGGTTCAGAATGATTCTCCTATCTCCAATAGCGGGAAAATCTTTAACTCCATTTTAATCGATGAAAATGCCTCCTGCCATATAGCATTAGGAGCGGGGTACCCCACTTGTTTTAAAGGATATGAAGAACTGGATACGACGGAAAAACTCA
>JAEINM010000001.1 GCA_016342385.1 Spirochaetaceae bacterium
AGCTGATAACTGGAAGAATATAAGAGTCTCTGAAAACTTCAATCCTCACAAAGTTGAGAACAATAAATTTTATGGGCTCATTAGAATCGGAGAAATAGATGATATCTATCTCGATTTCCATGATCTGCATCAGCCTGCCGGAATATATAACAGTACTATTATTTCCTGTGATATTGGTTCCAACGTATCCATTAACAATGTTAGATATCTCTCTCATTATATAATCAGAGATACTGTCATTCTCTCGAATATCGATGAAATGGTCACGACAAGTTATGCAAAATTCGGAAATGGAATCATAAAGGAAAATGAAGATGAAGATATCCGGATAAAAATTGAAGTCTGCAATGAAAATGGAAACAGAGCTATTATGCCCTATGATGGAATGGTTTCTGCCGATGCTTTTTTGTGGTCTAAATACCGGGATGATTCAGAATTGATGGAGAAGTTCAAAGAATTTACCCAAACACGATACGATGATAAGAGAGGCTATTATGGCACAGTCGGTGAATATACGGTTATAAAAAACTGCCGAATAATCAAAGATGTCAAAATTGGTTCCCATGCTTACATAAAGGGCTGTAACAAACTTAAAAATCTGACTATTAACAGTGAAAGCGCGTCGTCAACTCAGCTCGGTGAAGGTATAGAGCTGGTAAATGGAGTAATTGGCTTCGGTTGCCGTGTTTTTTACGGTGTAAAAGCAATTAGATTTATCCTCTCCGATTATTCTACACTCAAATATGGTGCCAGATTAATCAATTCTTTTCTGGGTTCTAACTCGACAATATCCTGCTGTGAAGTCCTTAATGCTTTAATTTTTCCAGGACATGAACAACATCACAATAATTCATTTCTCTGCGCTGCAACTTTACTGGGCCAGAGCAACATTGCCTCGGGAGCAACAGTAGGTTCAAACCACAACTCCAGAGCAAATGATGGAGAGATAGTTGCCGGTAGAGGTTTCTGGCCGGGGCTTTGTACAAGTTTGAAGCACAATTCTCTCTTCAGTTCTTTTAATCTACTGGCCAAAGGAGCCTATCCGGCGGAGATTAATAATCCTTTCCCCTTTTCTTTATTGTCCAACAACGAAAAAGAGGGAGAATTAACTATTATTCCCGCCTACTGGTTTATGTATAATTTGTATGCTCTGGAGCGAAACTCATGGAAATATTCTGTAAGAGACAATCGAAAAAACAAAAAGTTGGATCTGGAATTAAATTATCTTGCCCCGGATACTGTCAATGAGATGCTATCGGCTATGACATTAATAGAAAAGCTTATCTTAAATGATGAGGAATATAAAAACTCTTCATTCAATAATGCGGAAGATTATCTTATATCCAACAGGGGTAAGGATCTAATAGTTCATAACATTGAAAACTCAAAAAGAAAGACCAGAATTCTGAAAAGTGGTCATGCCTACTGTGTCTATAAAGATTTTATATTGTATTACATTATTAGAAATATACTCGAGTACTGTGAAAATACAGATAAAAAGGTCGATGAAATCCTCTCCTCCTTATCTGCTGATACTATTGAAAATTGGGTCAGTATAGGTGGGCAGCTGATTAGAGAAAAAGACTTAGAAAATATCATTTTATCTGTAAAAAACGGATCGGTTAATTCATGGGAATCACTTCATAAAATATATTTGGACTTATCGGAAAAATATACTGCTCTTAAAATTAAACACTGTATTTCAGTTTACAAGCAGATGTTCAACCAAGAACCAATAACTGGAAAAAAAGATAAATTCCAAAAACTTTGCCATTACATTTTTGAAGAAACATTTAAATCAAGACAAAAAGATTATTTTAACGAATTCAGATTGAGCACATATAATTCAAAAGAAGAGATGGAAGAGGTTATGGGGAAACTTGAAGACAACAGCTTTATCCAAATCAATAAAGAAGAAATGGAAAAGCTCATATCTTTATCAGAGAAATATCTGTAATTACTTGTTTATAATATCGTATATTCTATCAAGGTCATCGGGTGAGTAGTAAGTTATTTCTATTTTTCCTTTATTTATATTTCCCTTAACTTGTACTTTAGTACCGAATATATCAATAAATTTCTGTTCGACACTCATTATTTCCGGTATTTTCTTTTTCGCTATTTGATCTTTTTTTCCTGCGGGTCGTATTCCCTTATTCAGATCGGTCGCCATAGTTTCAGCTTCGCGGACAGACAAACCATTATCTACTATTCGGTTGAATAAAATTCTCTGGTCAGCAGGATTGACAGTGGAGAGAATAGATCTGGCATGACCTGACGTGAGTTTTCCTTCGTTTAATGAATCCTGCATATCTTCGGGCAATTTTAATAAGCGCAGACTGTTGGCTACTGTGGAGCGGTTTTTACCAACTCTTTCAGCAATATCCTGCTGGTTGAGGTTCATAGACTCCATGATATGGCGATAAGCTTTTGCTTCTTCTATGGGTTTAAGATTCTCTCTCTGTATATTTTCAATAAGAGCTATTTCAAGTTTATCTTCTTCGGAAAAAGATTTTATTATAAGAGGAAGCTTCTCAATTCCCGCAATATTCGAAGCTCTGTATCGTCTCTCCCCGGCAATAATGATATAAAATCCCCGATTGTCGGGATCCTCTTCGGCTAAAACTGGCTGAATGACACCTTTCTGCTTTATAGATTCAGCCAGTTCCTGCAGAGAGATTTCATCAAATGATTTTCTGGGCTGATTGGGATTAGCTTTGATGTTTTCCAAAGGAACAAATACTATTTTGTTTTCTTTATTTTCATTATCCATTTCTGAGTAATTATTAATATCGATGATTTCTGAGTTCAGTTCCAGAAGTGCATCCAGACCTTTCCCTAAAGCTTTATTTTTAGACACGTTCTATTACCTCTAAGGCCAGTTTGTGATAGCTTCTGGCTCCTACGCATTGATTATCATATAAATTTATAGGAACTCCATGAGATGGAGCTTCTGTCAGTTTGATATTACGGGGAATAATCGTTTGAAAAAGGATTTCCGGATGTGTGGAAAACGTTGCTTTTACCTTATGGATGACTTCATTGCTCAATCGGGTTCTTGAATCATACATAGTAAAAACAATTCCCGCTATTTTCAGTCTTTTATTAACAGTCTGTTGAATACGCTTTACTGTTTGAAATAACATGGAAATAAATCCCTCCAATGCAAAAAATTCACATTGCAGTGGAACTATGACATAATCTGCCGCAACAAATCCGTTTAAAGTTAAAACACCCAGAGAGGGGGGGCAATCGATGAGAATGTAATCAAATTGATCTTTTACAGAATCAAGTGCTTTTCTAAGAATAAACTCACGCCCTTCCATATCGACTAATTCTATCGTTGCACCGGATAAATTCAGGTTAGAAGTGACAATCGAAAGATTCTCCTGGACCGTTTCCATAATGACATCTTTTATATCCCTTTTAGAGGTTATGACTTCATAAATACCGTCCTGTTTATGAGAACAACCCACAGAACTTGAAAGATTACCCTGAGGATCAAAATCCACAAGAAGAATTTTTTTTCCTTCTGATGCCATATAAGAACCTATGTTAACAGCAGTTGTTGTTTTTCCAACACCGCCTTTCTGGTTTGCAAAGACTATAGTTTTTCCCATAAAACCGATTATACATGATTGTCTGTGTCTTGTCGATTGAGAAGGTTTTGCTGTCAATAAAATCTTCCGTCTTTGGGTCCTCGAAGACTTTACTATTTATAAATTAGTATTATATTCTCTATAGATAATAATATTTTAGAGGTAATTTATGAAAGATAGAGTTGAAGCTGCTTTAAATGATGTACGCCCCTCCCTTCAGGCAGATGGCGGAGATATTGAATTAGTAGAAATAAAAGATGATGGAACAGTCATGGTCAAACTGATGGGAGCTTGTAACGGTTGCCCCATGTCACAAATGACTTTGAAGCAGGGAGTGGAAAATTACTTAAAAAAAGCTGTTCCCGAAGTAAAATCTGTTGAATCAGTTTAAAATTAACAAAGGTTCATACATAAACAGCCGATAATTGATATTGGATTGGATTGAATTTATAGATTTTTGATCTAATGTATATAATACAGCACATTATTTATAGATGATGTGTTGTATTATTATTTCAATATATATAATTTCGGAGTATTTATGAGAAGTAGTAGTAAGGCGAAAGCTGACTCACTGCTAGACAAATCACTAATGAAAGACTTTCCAAAAGTTGAACTGCACAGGCATCTTGAGGGAATGTTTTCTATTGAACATCTTTTTGAATTATCATTAAAGAACAACCTTGATACACCAGGTGATTTTAATGAATTTAAAAAAATGTTTCAGTTTCCAAAGGATTCTGGTCCTGATTTTCTCCTTTTCTTATCTAAATTTAAGAGATTCTGGTATAGATCTTATGAGGATATTGATTTCATCGTTTATCATTCTGTCCTGACTCTGAAAGATGAAGGACTGATTTATCTGGAATTGAGATTTTCACCTGAGCACTTTGCTGAATTTAATGATTTCGACAGAGTAAAAGTTACAAAGGTTGTTATTGATGCGGCCAACAGAGCAGCTAAAGAAATTAAACTTCCCATCAATTACTTATTAACATTTAACAGAATGTTCCAGACAGCTCAGAATATGATAGAATTACATCAGAAAATTGACAAATTGGAGATTCCGAAAATAGTAGGGATTGATTTGGCTGGAGATGAGATTAATTACGCTCCAGAATTATTTATACCTTTTTTCGATTACATTCAATCCTTAAACAGATTCGGTATCGATATTCATGCCGGTGAAGTTTCAGAGGCTACGCAAATTTGGAGTTCAATATTAAAACTGCATGCTACTCGTATCGGTCATGGAATTTCTGCAATAAAGGATTCAAAATTATTAAGCTATTTAAAGAAAAATCAAATATATCTCTGTCAGTGCATCACATCAAACTATCAGACTGGAGCATGGGTTGAATCTGAAAAACATCCCATAGATCAGTTATACAGACAGGGATACCCTGTATGTATCAATTCTGATGATCCAACAATTCAAGACACGGATTTAACAGATGATTATATCAAATGTGTACGTTTTTTTCATTTTACAGCTCAAGATTTTTACAATCTCAATATAAATGCCATCAATGCCGCTTTTCTCTCAGAAAAGGAAAAGTCTCAACTTAAAAAATTGTTTGATATCAAATACAAGGAATTTCTTAAAAAGTTAAAACATTAACAATTTATCCACAGGACAAGATTACTGACAAAAAGCTTAAGATCACCATTATGACAAATTAAAGCACATTAATTCCTTATAATACAATGAATTAATTTTTATCATTATCTTATTTGAAGTTTATATATTCAAAATAATAAACCATTAACAGTTTATCCACAGGTTATAGACAATGATGTTTCACGTGAAACAACACTGTTAATAACAGATAGTAATAAGCGAGCATTTAATAATTAAAGCATTTTAACTCCCTCCTTAGAAGAATAGCTACCATTTATTGACACTGTCTCTACGAGTAAATTATTAGATGTAAACCCTATTTGCCTCAGAACAAGAAGAACTTCAACTATATAAAGAAAACATATACTTCTCGATTATGCCCAGTGTTTCTCCATAAAATATGACCACTTATTTTTGTATTTACTTAACTTTTTTTGGTATTTATCACATTAAAGATCATACCCAATACCCACTTCTCCCCAATAGGAGAAAGAAATAAAAAATTCTCCTATAAAAAAAGGATAGTCTTCAATAAGGTTTAAAGTATGTTTTCCTTATGATTCATATCTAACTTACTTGGTGAATATTTTTCATTGTTTCATTACTCCTGAAAATTGCTCAATTCTGTTTTATACGATTCATCTAGATCGCCAGAAAAAGGATAATAATATAAAACAATAGTTTCCTCTATTGAGATATAAATAGATTTAAGCCGGACAGTATAGATTCTTAAAAAATAAATAAAACAATACTCCCTTATAGTTATCCTTATGGGAAAGTGGGGCTTTTCCATTGTTTATAGTATTTGCCTATTTGTGGAGAGTAAACTATTCAGGGTAGTATCCATCGGGGGAACTATAAAGTTATTTAATTTGCAAATATTTTAACATCACTGCTTTAAAGCCATATATGCATTCTTCGATGAATAAAAAGTTTAGTATGGCTTATAGGATTGTTATTGCTTTCTATCCTTCGCATTGATTAAAAAGTAGGAACTGTTAGAAGACCTGATTTTTCCCATTAATTGATTTTTGGATAAAAAAGTTAGAAACAAAAAAAGCTATCATATAATATGTTTCACGTGAAACATATTATATGGTTTAATAATTAAGAAAAAGGGTTATCTCGTATAATGGAAATAACCCTTTTCTATTGTTGTGTTTTACGTGAAACAGTTTGAATTAATCAAACAAAGAAGGTTCGTCCTTATCCTCAGGTATTTCCTCTCCATCAGAGACATCTATCACATTTTCCTCTGTTCCGCTATCTGGGCTTTCATCTTCATCATCGTCATCTTCGTTTTCAGATCTAGCTACACCCATAAGAGAATCATCGTCAGATATATTGACTATTTTAACTCCTAGAGCATTTCGTCCGAGTATTGAAACATTAGATAAAGCCAGTTTTATTGTTTTTCCTAAAGAAGTCATACAAAGAAGGCTGTCTGTATCATTAACTGTTATGGCACTTATTAGTTTTCCTGTTTTTTCAGTAACATTGTAGGCTTTTTGTCCTTGTGTCCCTCTTCCATGGGGATTAAACTCATCAAACTCCGTTCTTTTACCAAAACCGTATTCAGAAATCATAAAAATCTGTTCATTTTCTTTTCTAATGGCTACACCAACCAGGATATCGTCTTTGTCACCCAGTTTTATACCTCTTACACCGTGGGAATTGCGACCCATGGCTCGGACTTTGCTTTCGTGAAATCGCAGTCCCTTCCCGTTTCGGGTAAAAAGCATAACATCATCATCACCTGTTGTCAGTTCGGCTTTTATGAGCTTATCCCCCTCATCCAGGACTATCGCGGCAATACCTCTTGTTTTGGCATTTCTAAAGGCATAGGTCGACACCCTTTTGACTACAGCTTTTTCAGTTGCCATAAATAAATAGGTGTCTTCAGTGAATTCGTCGATCTGAACAGTAGTTGTTATTTCTTCATCAGGTAAAAATTCAAAAATAGTTTTTAGATGCTTACCTCTGGAACCTCTTGTTCCTTCAGGGATTTCATATACTTTTAGCCAGTAAGCTTTGCCCAGAGTCGTAACAAACATAATTTTATCATGTGTGGACGCAATAAAAATATGCTCCAGATAGTCATCATCCTTTAGTTTGGTTGAATTAGATCCTTTTCCGCCTCTTGCCTGTTCTTTGTAGGCAGTTAAAGGTATTCTTTTTATAAATCCTCTGTTTGAAATAAGAACAACAACATCTTCTTTTTCAATGAGATCTTCCATTATCATTCCATTTATTTCTTCATTGAGAATCTCAGTACGTCTTTCGTCACCATATTTTTCGGATAACTCGGAAGTTTCCTCTTTTATTACTTCAAGAATTTTGCCTTTATCAGCCAATAAACTCTCGAGATAGGCTATAAGCTCTCTAATTTCTAATAATTCATCAATTATTTTTTGTGTTTCCAGACTTGTCAATTTCTGTAATCTCATGTCTAGAATTGCCTGAGCTTGAACTTCAGAAAATTCAAATCTTGCCATTAAACTGGCTCTGGCTATATTTACATTACTGGAGGCTTTAATAATCTGAATTATTTCATCGATATTATCGAGGGCAATTTTCAGACCTTCCAAGATATGTTCTCTATCTTTTGCTTTCTTTAAATCAAAGATTGTTCTTCTGGTAATAACATCAACTCTATGCTCAATAAAAGCAGTTAGCATATCCTTCAGATTACAAAGTTTAGGCATACCATTAACAAGAGCCAGGTTATTAACATTGAAATTTGATTGAAGACTTGTATGATTAAATAATAAATTCAAAGTGACTTTTGCTGAAACGGTTTTTTTCAGTTCTATAACAATGCGCATCCCATTTCTATCAGATTCGTCTCTAATATCTGAAATGCCATCAATCCGTTTATCTCTAACTAAATCAGCTATTTTTACTATAAGATTAGCTTTATTTACCATATAGGGGAGTTCAGTTACAATTATTGCTTCTTTATCAGCCCTAATCTCTTCAATTGTACACCGTGCTCTAACAGTAATTTTACCTTTACCCGTAAATGCGGCATCTCTTATACCTATTCTTCCATAAATAATACCTGCCTGAGGAAAATCAGGTCCTTTAACATGAGTTAATAACTCATCAATAGTAATTTCACTATTATCAATAGTAGCATTTATAGCTGAACATACCTCTGTAAGACTATGAGGTGCCATATTTGTCGCCATACCAACTGCAATACCACTAGCTCCATTTACCAGTAAAAAGGGGAAAGCCGTTGGCAAAACTAATGGCTCTTTCATGGAATCATCATAGTTGGGGCCAAAATCAATAGTTTCTTTTTTAATATCTCTTAACATGGCTTCAGTAACTTTAGCCATTTTAGCTTCTGTATAACGCATGGCTGCAGGTGGGTCCCCATCAATAGAACCAAAGTTTCCCTGCCCCTGAACAACAGGGATTCTCAATGAAAAATCCTGGGCTAATCGAACAAGAGCATCGTAAATAGACTGGTCACCATGAGGATGATATTTACCTAAGACATCCCCGACAATACGACCACATTTTTTATAGGTCCTTTCGTTTCTAAGTCCCATTTCATTCATTGCATATAAAATACGTCTATGAACCGGTTTTAAGCCATCTCTCACA
This sequence comes from Spirochaetaceae bacterium, assembly GCA_016342385.1. GTDB lineage: Bacteria > Spirochaetota > Spirochaetia > DSM-2461 > DSM-2461 > Spirochaeta_F. The sequence goes on from JAEINM010000001.1 coordinate 8,836, forward strand.
TCGGGAAGTGCTCTACTGACAATAACCGACATAGCATAGTTTAAATAAGATTCTTTTACCTCATCTTCAATGGCTATGGGTATTATTCTATCATTTTTACCCTTAATTATATCACTCATGAAAAATCCTTATCCTATACATCAAGATTTGAAACAGACAATGCATTGTCTTCAATAAATTTACGTCGTGGTGGAACTTCTTCACCCATTAAAGTTGTAAACATTTCATCTGCTGCGACAAAGTCATCAAGTTTGACCTGTTTTATCATTCTTCTTGCGGGATCCATAGTCGTTTCCCAAAGCTGATCAGGATTCATCTCTCCAAGACCTTTATATCTCTGCATATTTACTTTATCTTCAGGTATAGCTAAACTTTCAATTAATTTATCTTTTTCAAGATCATCGTAAACATAAAAAACTTTCTTTTCTGCCGTAATTTTATATAGTGGCGGCATAGCCAGATAGACATGTCCATTTTCTATTAATGGCTGCATATATCTAAAAAAGAATGTTAATAGAAGTGTTCTAATATGTGAACCGTCAACATCGGCATCAGCCATAATAATAACTTTATGATATCGCAGTTTATCCAGATCAAATGTACTGCCGATACTCGCTCCGAGAGCCGTTATTATGGGAAGCATTTTTTCATTATTAATGACCTTTTCCAATCTGGTTTTTTCAACATTAATCATTTTTCCCCAAAGAGGCAATATTGCCTGAAAATACCTGTCTCTACCCATTTTTGCACTACCACCAGCAGAGTCTCCCTCAACTATATACACTTCACAGTTAGCTGGATTTCTATCTGTACAATCAGCAAGCTTTCCGGGCAGACTACTGGATTCAAGAAAACCTTTCCTCCGAGTCATATCTCTTGCTCTTTTAGCAGCGGCCCGGGCCCTTGCGGCTGTCATAGATTTTTCAAGAATTGTATCTACAAGATTTGGATTTTCTTCAAAATAATTAGTGAGTCTTTCATAGACAACAGAATCGGTTATACCTCTTACTTCTGAATTGCCCAATTTTGTTTTGGTCTGTCCTTCAAATTGAGGATCTGGTATTTTAACAGATAAAACACAGGTTAAACCTTCTCTTACATCGTCTCCCGATAGGTTATCATCCATTTTTTTGGACAATTTAGACTTTTTAAGAAAATCATTTATAGTTCTTGTTAATGCTGCTTTTAATCCTGAAAGATGAGTACCACCTTCCTTCGTGTTAATATTATTGGCGAATGTAAATATATTTTCACTAAAACCCTGATTATACTGCATAGCTAATTCTACAGTTACTTTATCTTTTAAAAATTCAAAATATATAGGCTCATCATGAAGTGGTTCTTTATTTTTGTTGAGGTATTGTACAAAGGATTTTACTCCTCCTTCAAACATAAACTCTCTTGTTTTTTCCTGTCCTGCTCTTTCATCATGGAGAACTATTCTTATTCCCTTATTTAAAAAAGCCAGTTCTCTCAATCTTTTCGATAATAAATCAAAGGAAAATTCACTAACATCAAATATCTGAGTATCTGGAAAAAATCTTGTAGTTGTTCCTCTTTTATCAGTACTTCCTTCTATGGCTACATCACCTTCGGGGATACCTCTTTTATATCTCTGTACATGTAATTTACCATTGAGATAAACATTAACTTCACACCAGAGTGATAAGGCATTTACAACAGCTGCACCTACACCATGTAAACCACCGGAAACCTTGTAGGAACTGTCATCAAATTTTCCTCCGGCATGCAATTTGGTCATTACAACTTCTAAGGCACTTATTTTCTCTATGGGATGAATATCGACAGGAATTCCACGTCCATTATCTTCAACCCTAATAATATCACCATCTTCGATACATACAATTATATCTGAACAATGTCCTGCTAACGCTTCATCAATACTATTATCAACAATTTCATAGACGAGATGATGTAATCCATCAGGACCTGTGGATCCAATATACATTCCCGGTCTCTTTCTAACAGCTTCAAGGCCTTTTAAGATTTGAATATGTTGAGCATCATAATTTTCCTGCATGATTATCTACCTGTTTGTATAATTTAAACATATTTAAAATATAGTTGTGAAAAGATAAATAAGTATATCTACAGATAATGAAAAAGTAAAGATCGATATATGCTTGCAACTTGAGTAATTCTCAAATAAAATGATCTAGATTTGTTATTTGATAATATGTGGATAAAGTTCAATATTTGTTTATATTGTAAAAGTTTATCTTTTTTTGAATTATCCTTTATATATCAAATTTTCCAATTAGTCTGTGTATAACTTTTAATTGCTTTATATATAAGCAATTAAATTATTTTTTTACTGAATTATGCACAACTGAAACTTTAAATAAATTATTTACAAAATTTGATTAATCTAATTAATATTAACAAATGGAGAGTTTATGAACTCATATGATTTCAGTATTTTCTGGAAAGAATCTATAAAACAGCTAAAAGACGATAAATTAATCAGTAATCAGGAATTTGATATGTGGTTTACAAATATTAATTATGTCGAAAGTTCCGAATCTTCAATTATTGTCAGTGTTCCCTCAAATTTCTATAAAGACCAGGTTAAACAGAGATATCTTGAAATATTGGAAAATAAGCTATTTCAGTTATCCGGTAGAAAACTTCAACTGGATTTTGATATTATACAGAAAAGTGAGAATAATCATATAAAAATAAAACAAGATAATAATGATGGTGATCGTGTTTTTGAACCACAAATAAAATCTGAAGAGAAAACTATACCGGAAAAAATTCACCCTCAATTAAGAGCCGATTACACTTTTGAAAATTTTGTTGTTGGCAATAATAATATTTTTGCAGCCAATGCTGCAAAAGGTATCTCAGAAAATCCTGGGTCATCCTATAATCCCTGTCTCATCTATGGAGGGGTAGGAATGGGTAAAACCCATCTTATGCAATCAATTGGAAATGAAATTTTTCATAAAAATAAAGGAGAAAGAATTGTCTTTATTTCTGCGGAAACTTTTGTTTCAGAGTTTATTCAATCTCTAAAAAATAAAACTCAGCAGGCTTTTAAAAACAGATATAGGAATAATGTAGATGTTTTACTCATTGATGATATTCATGAATTTCACAGTAAAGAAGGAACACAAGATGAGTTATTTCATACCTTTAATGCCTTATATGATGCCAATAAACAAATGGTTTTTACCTGTGATAGACCTCCTTCTGAACTAGTAAATTTTGCAAATAGACTCAAAAGTAGATTTGAGATGGGTTTAAATGTAGATCTTCAGCCTCCAAATTATGAAACGAGACTGGCTATATTAAAAAATATGAATGATGAGAGTAAAATAAATATTCCCGATGATGTAATTGAAATGATTTGTAAAAATATTACTACAAATATTAGAGATCTTAAAGCCGCTTTAACTAAATTAATAGCCTACGCTGATCTTGTGGGAAAAAATATAACAATGGAAATAGCACAAAATCAGCTGAAACAGGCATTTAATGCTCCTATACAAGCTAATATTACAATTGATAGAGTACAGAGAATTGTATCAGATTATTTCAACATAACTCCTAATGATCTAAAAGGAAAAAAAAGAACGAAAATTATTACTTTCCCCAGACAGATATCTATGTATATTATTAGAGAAGTTACAGACTTTTCAACAACAGAAATCGGATTGGAATTCGGAGGAAGAGACCATACAACAGTTATGCATTCCTGTCAGAGAATTGAAGACAGAATGAAAACAGATTCAACAATTGAACCATTAGTTATGAATTTAATCAGATCTGTAAAAGAACATGGTAACAAATAGTTAATAAGTGATATAATTCAGTGGATAAATTCTTAATAATCTATATAAATTAATAATATCTGTGGATACTGTTAATAAACTGTTGTATTTATACATAAGTTATTAGTTTATTAAATACCTTTGATAGAATGAATTGTATTGTTATCCACAGAATAACAGGCCCTACTACTACTACTACTATTTTTTATAATAAATTAGGAGAATTTGAAAATGAAGTTCAACTGTGAAAAAAACGTAATATTAAAAGAAATTTCAATAGCTCATGAAATTATATCTTCTCGGAATGCACTATCCATACTCTCTAATGTTATGATAGAGGCAATAGATAATTCTTTAATCATAAAAGCGACAGATTTAAAAGTTGGATTTGAAACAACAATACCCGTACATGTTGATATTGAAGGAAGCACTTCAGTTTTTTGTGATAAATTTCTTGGTATATTACGATCTCTTCCGGAAGGAGATATCGATTTTCAATTAAAAAATAATGAAAAACTTATTATTAAACCTATAGATAAAAAAATTGATTTCCAATTGAAAACAATATCTTCAGAAAAATTTCCTGAAATTCAAAATATTAATGAAGAAAACTTTTTTGAGTTTTCTCAGAAAAAATTTATTGAAATGATATCTCAAACAGTATTTTCCATATCTGATGATGAAACCAGATATTTCATGAATGGTGTATTTATGGAAAAAAACGGAGATAATTTAATAATGGTGGCAACTGATGGCAGAAGGCTTTCTTATATATCTGAAACTCCTGAAAATTCTATTGATGATTTTGCAGGAGTTATCATCCCATCAAAAATTTTAAATCTTATTAAAAAACTATCTTCCGGTGAAGGAAATCTTTCTATTGCTGTTTCTGAAAAAACACTTTATGTCAAATTTGATAACCAGAAAGTTTATTCTACTCTTATAGATGGACAGTTTCCAAATTACAACAGAGTCATTCCTGAAAAGCAGGATTATAGTATAACAATTAATAAAAAGGATTTTTCTGATGCTTTAAAACGTGTATCTCTTTTAGCAGAACAAAAATCAAAAAGGATTTTTCTTTCTGTTTCGGGACAGAATATTTCCTTAAAATCTGAAGAAAGCGATATTGGAGTAGCAAAAGAAGATTTTTCCTGTGTCTATGAAGGTCCGGATTTAACAATAGCTCTTAATTGTCAATATCTACAGGATCCTTTAAGAGTCATAAATGATGAAGAAATAAGTATCGATTTTACTGAATCTAATAGAGCTATTACTCTTAACTCAGTCCCTCAAAAAAATTATTTTCATATAATTATGCCAATGCAAATGGATTAACATTGGCTATTTGCAGTATAAAATTAAAAAACTTCCGGAATATTAAAGAATCTGATTTAAAAACAGATGCTCCGGAAGTTTTTTTTGTCGCAAAAAATGGTCAGGGTAAAACAAATCTACTGGAATCCATCTATTTTCTCTGTTATGGAACTTCTTTTCGAACAAGAGAAGATTCTATTATGTGCCACAATAATGCAGAATATATGAGTGCTTCTGCAATTTTTAAAAACACAGATGAAGATATTAATAAAATTTTTATTAGTTACGATGGAAAAAATAAAAAAATTAAATTTAATGATAAAATTGTTCATGACAGGAAAGATATTATAAGAAATTTTCCCTGTATTATTTTTTCACATACTGATATGGAATTTGTTAATGGATCGCCGGAAAAAAGAAGATTATTTTTAGATCAGACATTGAGTCTATATAATCCATATTATATAGACTCAATGAGAAATTTCAAAAAAATATTAAAAAGTAGAAATGTTTTACTTAAAGAAAAAAATACTGAACTTTTAAAAATATATAATAATCAATTTATAGAAATTTCACAGGAAATACAAAAAAAAAGGGAGGAAATAACTGAAATATTTAATCCTGTCTTTAAAGAAAAATTTAAAGAAATTTCTGAATCATCATATGATATTGAAATGATTTATGAGTCTTCCTGGAAAAAACTAAAAACTAAAAAGGAAATATCTGACTATTTAGAAAGTAAAGAACTTTTTGAAATGACTACTGGTATTACAGGATCGGGGCCTCATAGAGATAAGCTGGTTTTTAATTTTAATAATAGAGATTTTTCTGATATTGGTTCTACCGGTCAAATGAGACTTATATCTTTAATACTGAGAATTATGCAGGCTGATTTTTATACAAAAATGACTGGGAGAAAGCCTATATTACTTCTAGATGATGTATTACTTGAACTTGACTCGGGAAAAAGAGAGAAAGTATTAAATCATCTTCCTGAATACGAACAGGCTTTTTTTACTTTTTTGCCTAATGAAGACTATGTTATATATAATAAAGAAAATACAATTGTTTATTCTGTAAATAATGGAGTTTTTGAAAAAATTGGATAAAGCGGGAGAAATATTAAAAAAATTATCAATTTTCAATAATTCAGAGAACAGTAATGCAGAAAATTATTCCAGTATGTTTAAATCCTGGGAATATATAGTTGGGACAAAACTGGCCGGGTATTCCCGTATTTTGAATATCGATAATAATTCACTTATAGTTGAAGCGGATCATCCCGCCATTATTCAATTATTACAGGTTAAATACAGTGAAATTCTTTTCAAACTTAATAAGAAATATAAAGAATTAAAAATTATAGATATACGCATAATATTGAAGGATCCGGAGATCATATATAATAATAAAAATAAATATGATAAAATGGCTGGAGATAATGATAAATTACACAAGAAAAGTAAGGAATATGTTGATATAAATAGTATTGATAATGAAAATTTTAAAGATCTATTGTTGAAAATGAAGAAAAGATCGCAAGTTTAATGTGAATAGTTGACAATAGGTTCATTAAAAATTTATATTAACAAGCATTATAAATTTAGTATGATCAAAATTTCTTTATCCATATTCAGGAGTATCCGATGAAAAGAACATATCAGCCAAGTAAGGTTAAAAGAAATAGAAAATTTGGTTTTAGAGCTAGAATGAAAACTAAGTCCGGAAGGGCTGTTTTAGCAAGAAGAAGAAGAAAAGGTAGAGCCAAACTTTCTGTAGCTGATGAGAAAAAACCTTACTAAGAAAGAACGATTAGGTAAAAGGTCAGATCTAAAACGTGTTTTTGCTTCTAAAAAGCAGTTTAGCTGTAAAGGAGCAAAATTAATTTACGTTAAAAACGATCTGACCTTTAATCGATTTGCTATTGCTCTGGTAAGAAAGTATGGTAATGCTGTGGAACGTAACAGATCAAAACGTTACTTAAGAGAAATCTATAGGAATATTAAAGAATCTATCATTCCTGGTATAGATATTGTTATAGTTTTATATCCGGGAGATTTTTCGTTTTCAGACAGAAAAAATCAGTTTTTTTCCTTGTTGAAAAGGGGAGAACTTGTTTAATTTTATTAAAAATATAATTAAATATCTCTTTATTGGAATTATTCTATTCTATAAAAAGCTCATATCTCCATTATTACCAAAAAGCTGCAGGTTTTACCCAACTTGTTCTACATATTCTTTAGAAGCAATAAAAAAATATGGACCTTTTAAAGGTTTATTTTTATCAATAAAACGTATATTTAAATGTCACCCTTTTCACCCGGGTGGACATGATCCTTTACCATAGGAAATTGGAGTAATTATGGATAAAAGAACACTACTGGCAGTCATTCTTTCTGTCATTGTTATGACCGGAGGATATTTAATTCAGAATAAATTGTCACCTCCCGTTCCTGTTGTAGAAAGTGAATTGGAAATTACTATTGATAATGAAGCTTTTGAAGAAGAGGACAATATTACTGAAACTGCAGTTTTAAAAGACATTATTGCAGTTGATGAGAATATTCCTGCAAGAAAAATTAAAGTAGAAACGGAAAAATTTTCAATTACCTTTAATACAACCGGGGCTGTCATATCTTCATTGATTCTGAAAGATTATGAAGATTACAATACAGATAAATCTATTGAGATGGTTAATAGTATTGATGAGTCCTATTCAGCTTTTAATATAAGTTTTGATGATAAATATAATGAAATTTTATCAGACAATTTTCACTATGAGAATAGAGGAAATAATGAATATGAATTTTACAGAGATTTTCAGAAAAAAAATGCTGATGGATCACTGGGTGATGCTTTTAGAATAGTAAAGAAATATACATTTATCGAAAATGAATTTTTGTTTAAAATAGATATTTCTTTAATTAATTCTCCTTACAGAAGTTATTCTCTTTCATTTGGACCTGATATTGGACCTACTTATACAAAACTTGATAATAGAAATGAATATAGAAAGTATTATTCTTTTGATGAAGGAAAAAGAACAAATCATAAATTGAAAAATAATAGTGAGACTATTACGAATCAAATTGACTGGGCATCAATAAATGGAAAGTATTTTTCACTTATTGTAATACCGGAAAATAGAATAAATTCAGTTATTTGGAACAAAAATACAGTTCCTTCATACGAAAATTCATCGGAAATGTTTATTTCCAGCAGCATTACTTCTAATACAACTAACGATAGTTTTTATATATATGCGGGACCCAAAAGTGTAGAATTTATGAATATGTACGATTCTGCAGATAATAACGCCTTTAATCTCAGTGAAATAAATTTATCGGAAGTTATTGATTCGGCTAGTGTTCCCGGATTGGGATGGTTATCGAATATACTAAAATACATACTTCTATTTATTAATAAACTGATACCAAATTTTGGGATAGCAATCATTTTATTAACAATATTAATTAAGGTTATTTTATATCCCATAACTCATAAAGGTATGGAATCAACGGGAAAAATGCAGTTAATTCAGCCAAAATTAAAAAAACTGCAGGATCAATATAAAAATGATCCTCAGAAACTCAATGCTGCTACTGCAGAATTGTATAAAGCTGAAGGAGTTAACCCTCTGGGAGGATGTCTTCCTATGCTAATGCAAATGCCTATCTTTTTTGCTCTGTATGGCTTACTAAACAGTTATTTTGGATTAAGAGGAGCTGTTTTTATTCCAGGGTGGATAGATAATCTGTCTGCACCTGAATATATATTTTTATTACCATTTTCTATTCCAATACTAGGTTGGACAGCGATTAGATTATTGCCATTCCTCTATGTTGGAACACAATTGGTAACAACAAAAATTACTCAAGCTGGTCAAACAGGGACACAGAGTAATTCTCAAATGAAAATGCTTACTTTAGGTATGCCCATTATGTTTTTCTTTATATTATATAATATGCCCTCAGGTTTATTATTATATTGGACCATGACGAATCTGCTCACAGCAGTGCAGCAGTATTTCATTAATAAGAAGAAAAAAGCTTCTGCGGCTTAGAGTAAGCTCCTAAATGAATATGACAACCAGGAGTTGACAATGATAAGAGAATTTGAAGGTAAGACCGAAAAAGAAGCAATCTCAAAAGCTGTTTCAGAACTCGGTCTTCAACAAGACGAATTTGATGTTGAAATTTTAGAAACAATATCTAATGGATTCTTTAAAAGAGGATCAGTAAGAATTCGTGTACATGTAGAAGGTAATATTGCAGCACCTTCACAATTAAGTTTTGATAATGATCTGGAGAAAAAAACAGCAGATTTTGTATCCAAAATCATTGAAAAAATGGGTTTTCCAGGAAAAGTATCGGTAAATTTCAGAGATGAGAGAAAAATAGGTTTAGATATTAAATCTGATCATTCTGCAATATTAATTGGTAAAAAAGGGAAAAACATGGATGCCATACAATTACTGGCTAATGTATACCATGGAAAAATTTCTTCCGGTGATGAAAAATCTGCCAGAATCATAATTGATTCTGAAAATTACAGAAGAAGAAGAGAAGATAATATTATCAGAATGGCTCAAAAAACAGCTGATCAGGTATGCAGATCTAAAAATTCAAAATTGCTGGAACCAATGAATCCTTTTGAAAGGCGATTAATTCATACAGCCTTAAATGAAATGACTGATATAATAACTAAAAGTGAAGGTGAAGGTTTATATAAACAGGTAAGAATTATTTATAAAGGTAGTAGAGAATAGCATCATCTTGTGGATAAATTGTTTATAAAAATAATAAAGCAGCTTTAAAAAGATATAGTTTATCTCTTTTAAAGCTGCTTTTTTTATTATAGGAATTTTTATTCACACACTCATTATAAATATACAAAAAAAGATTATAAATCAGAATTTTTATGAATTTTTATGAATTTTAATTATTCTGTAAAAACCATGAAAAAATCTAAAAAAGTAAAATTAGTTGTTAATAAGTTGTTAATAAATAATTTTTTAGAGCTTCATCAGTGTTCTCTACTACTATAGAAATTTTTTCCCTTCTTTCTAATTTCTTCAATTCTTCCGGCAATTCAGGTTTAACTGAAATAACATCTTCTATTACTTCAGTGAATTTTCCTGGATGAGCAGTAGATAATACCATCATATTTGAAAGAGAATGTCTTTCCTGGTACAACTTAGCAGCGCCATAACCAACAGCAGTATGGGGACACATTATATAGTTTTCTTTTTCATATACTTCTTTTATAATATTTTTTGTCTGTTTGTCATCAATAGCAAAAGCTTCAATTTTCTTTTTAAAATTGTCTACATCATTATGAAAAAAACTTGCCATTCTTTCATAATTGCTTGGAGAACCTACATCCATGGCATTTGATAGAGTGTGTTTTGATGGAATGGGACTATATAAGCCACTTTCGAGATATTTTGGAATGACATCATTGGCATTTGTGGCAGCTACATAGCCTTTAATGTCCAGTCCCCACGATTGAGCATAGAGACCGGCTGTCAGGTTGCCATAATTACCACTAGGTACAACAAATATAGAATCGCTTTTGCTGCTTTTAATTTGAGAATATGCCCAAATATAATAAAAGGACTGCGGAATTAGTCGTCCCAGATTAATAGAATTAGCAGAAGATAGATTAATCTTCTCTGTAATATCACTATCGGTAAATGCCGTTTTAACCATTCTCTGACAATCATCAAAGGATCCTTTTACTTCAAGAGCTTTAATATTGGATCCTATAGAGGTTAATTGTTTTTCCTGAAGAGGGCTGACTCTGCCGGAAGGATACAAAATGATTACATCAATATTATCCTTATTGACAAAAGCCTGTGCAACAGCAGATCCTGTGTCTCCCGATGTCGCGGTGAGTATAACGGCTTTTTTGTCTTTCTCCTCTAGAAGAACTTCCATAGACTGAGCAAGAAAAGAAGCACCAAAATCCTTAAAGGCACAGCTTCTTCCATGAAATAATTCCAAAATGGAAATTTTGTTGTTAAGATTAACGATTTTAGGCTGGAAGGTAAAAGCTTTCTCAGCAATTTCCTGTGACTGAGTCTTTGAGAAAGTATCTTTCAGGAGTGCATATGTTATTTCCGATGCTATTTCCACAAAACTTGTTTTTTCTGAAAAAGAATTTATTAATTGGCTTAGATCTTTTTTTTCTTTGGGAATATATAATCCACCATCGGGAGCTAGACCCTGAAAAAGTGCTTGTGAAAAATTAACTATATTTCCATTATCTCTTGTACTGATAAATTTCATATTTTCTCCTATCCGATAAAAGTTTTGTGAATGGTATTGAGAGCTGTATTTTTATCTGAGCTTTCAATAACAAATGATATATTTCGTTCTGAAGATCCCTGGGCAATAGCAAGTATATTTATTCCACTATCTCCGAGAGAGCTGAATAATTTACCGGAAATTCCAGTCATACCTTTCATATTTTCTCCTATTACGGCAATTATTTCCAGATCGTTTTTCACATCAATTCTATTAATTTTTTTTGTTTTGATTTCATATTCCAGTCGTTTATTTAAATGATAAATTGCTTTTTCCACTTCGATTGTTCTGCATACTATGCATATACTGTGTTCAGATGAAGCTTGAGTTATCATGATAATATTGACTTCTGCATCGGCCAATGCGCTGAAGATAGAAGATGCTATACCGGGTATTCCCAGCATACCGCCACCTTCAACGTTAATAAACGAAACATTATCAATGGAAGCTATTCCTGTAATAGCTCTCTCTCTATTGACAGAATTTTTGCTTATTATGGTTCCTTTTGCTTTTGTATTAAGAGTATTTTTAATAATAACGGGAATATTTTTCTCAATTGTAGGCATTAGGGTATAGGGATGAATAACTTCCGCCCCGAAATATGATAATTCCATGGCTTCCTCTATACTGAGGTAAGGAATTACGAATGAATTGTGAACAACTCTTGGGTCAGCAGTAAGGACTCCATCCACATCGGTCCATATTTCTACAGTTTCAGATTCCATTGCGGCACCGATAATTGCGGCAGTATAATCACTACCATTTCTACCGAGAGTAGTCGTTATTCCTTTTTCTGATCCGGAAATAAATCCTGTAATAATATAAATTTGACCGGTATTCTCTAATCTTTCCTTTATTTTTTTGTAACTTTTCTGCAAAAAGACATTACTGCTTCCGTAATTATCATCAGTAATTATTATCTCTCTTGCATCTATCATTTGAGAGGGGTGTCCAGTTGAATTGAAATATTCAGCCACTATGGAACAATTCAGCCTTTCCCCAAAACTCATAATAAGATCCTTTGTACGCAATGAACATTCTTGAACCAATTCAACACCATGGAGAATATCCTTTAATTCATCAAGCAGATAATTTATTTTCTCATTTATTGAAGATCTCTTTTCAGTAGGAAATAATTCTTCAATTACACTTCTATGACGTTTTGTTATATCCAATAGCTGTAATTTATAATCACTATTACCTTTTTCAGCATTTTTAGATGCTTCAACAAGTAAATTGGTTATTCCTTTCATAGCCGAGAGTACAACATAGTGGTTCGTTTTTTCATCCAGAACAATTTGTAATGTTTTTTTTATTCGTTTTCCGTCGGCAAGAGAACTGCCGCCAAATTTCTGCACCTTCATGAGATTCCTCTATTGATGTTATTTATTCCATACTATATCTTTTTCTAAAAAGAATAGAATATATAGTTAGCAATTATATATAAACAAAAAGGTGTTTTCCATGCATAAATATTTAGTTGAGGGAGGTTTTCCCATAAAAGGGAAAATAAAAGCTAATGGTAACAAAAATGCGGCACTTCCCTGTATAGCAGCAACTCTTTTAACAGATGATGAAGTCATATTAAGAAATATTCCTGAAATTGAAGATGTATTCGTCATGTTTGAAGTACTCAAATATCTGGGCTGTAATGTAGAAAAAATACAGGATCATGAATATAGAATACAAACAAATAATATAACAACTAGTGAACTTCCCATTAACCTTTGTGGTAAAGTAAGAGCTTCGATCCTTTTCGCAGGTCCCATTCTTGCCCGGACCGGTAAAGTTGTCTTACCTCCACCAGGAGGTGATGTTATCGGTCGTAGAAGACTGGATACTCATTTTCTTGCCCTCACAAATCTTGGAGCCCGTATAGAAGTAGATGGTGTCTTTAAAATAACTGCCAACAAGCTTATTGGTGAAGATATATTTCTTGATGAAGCTTCAGTTACAGCAACAGAAAATGCCATTATGGCTGCCGTTCTTGCGGAAGGAGAAACTATTCTTTCCAATTGTGCCTCTGAACCTCATGTACAGGATTTATGCAATATGCTTAATTCCATGGGCGCTGAAATAATAGGAATTGGATCCAATATTCTTCGGATAAAAGGAAAGAAAAAGCTTAAAGGTACAGAATATAAAATAGGAGCGGATTTTATGGAAGTCGGTTCACTAATAGGGCTTTGTGCTGTAACCGGAGGCGAACTGGAAATTAATGACGCTGATCCTCATTTTCTCAGAATGACCAGACTTGGGTTTAATAAGTTGGGCATTAACTGGCAGCAGGATGAAAATTCTGTCTATGTTCCGACTAATCAGAAATTAAAAGTTGTTTCTGATATGGGGGGAAGTATACCCCATATAGATGATGCTCCCTGGCCGGGATTTCCTCCTGATCTGACAAGTATAATGACTGTTGTTGCAACTCAGGTTGAAGGGACAATTCTCATTCATGAAAAAATGTTTGAATCGCGGATGTTTTTTGTAGATAAACTGATTGGGATGGGAGCTGGGATTATCCTCTGTGACCCCCATAGAGCTGTTGTATCCGGTCCAAGCCGACTTCGTGGAGATATACTCGTTTCTCCGGATGTGCGTGCTGGAATGGCTATGGTTATAGCGGCTCTTTGCGCACAGGGACAAAGTGAAATACATAATGTGTATCAGATTGAAAGAGGCTATGAAAATATAGTCAATAGACTTAATTCTCTAGGAGCTCAGATCAATAGGGTTAAAGATATATAATAGTAGAGGGGCTTAGTTTAATAGAGTGAAGTTATTGGATTTCTAATTTTACGACAGCTCCTTTTTTTATCCACAAATTATTCCACAAATTCAGAATTTATCCACATGTTTTGCACAGCTATCTTTTATATACTAAAACAATAAAAAATAGATGTAATTTGTAATAAATTCTTATTGTATAAGTAATAATGAAAGAAATACTGAGATATTTTTATTATTATAAATAAACTATTTAATATAAAACAATTTGATTCTTGCTTTATTAACAAGTTATCCACAACCAAATTGTGAATTAATTATATATCCTCTATTTTTAATTGTACGGATTGCGAGAATATTTTTATCTTTGTTATTCGTTAATTGATTGATCTTTTTTTTGATAGAATGAATATAGGTATCTATTACACGGGACTTGTCATTTTTTACACCTATTTTATAGTAGATATTTTCTTTGCTGATTATTTTATCTAGATTATTTGACAAAAGAGATAATATTTTATATTCGTTTACGGTCATTGGTAATGTATATTCACTGTTTTGAATACTACTATTAGAGAATTGAATTTCTATATTATTTATAAATAATTTATCTTTGTTGATATATCTGACTGCTCTTATTTCTATTTCATTAAAACTCCAGGGATTTTTAATGAAATCAGCTGCACCTACAGCAAAAGATTTTTCGATGAATTGAGAATCACCATATACAATGAAAGGGATATAGCTGAACTCTCTATAATCCCTACATATATGGATCATTGAAGATGAAATAAAAAGAATATCTGCTGACCTGTGGGGAAAATCACTTATTAGATAGTTAAAAGACACGGAGTTAGTAAAATTATATATATTAATTTTGTTTATTACAGCTTCTGAAGGATTAATAAAATTTAAAGTTTTTCTCATAGGAATGGAAAGGACTCAAGAATAAAAAAAGGGTCATAAAGACCCTTTTTTATTAACCCAGAAAAACCTGACCGCTATTATCTATGGCGAGAATAGTTTTACACTCGCTACAGCGGAAACGCCCGGCTCTACTGGCTTTCAACTTTTTAGAACAGATTGGACATCTGAAAATTTTCGGAAATACATCACTTTTTGGAGCTGTACCATCAGAACCGAAAAATTCAACTGCTTCATCAAGGCTATCCTGAATATTGAAAAATTGAGAAAAGCCAAGTAACTGAAACACTTCATACACCTTCGGTTGTATTTCCAGAAGGACAAGATCTCCACCTCGTGGTTTAACTGATTTCAGGAAAGCTGTAAATGAACCGATTCCTGTACTGGAAACATAATTTAATCCACCACAATGAAAAATCAATTTAGTAAAACCTGCTTCTATAGCTTTCGTTACTCTTTTCTGGAAGAAATTTGAATTGTATGTATCAATATATCCGGTTAGATATAAAACTAGGCATCCCTTAGATGTCGGGATATTCTGAAGCCTAATTTTGAGACTATCATCTTTTTCTTCATCAAAACCTGGTACAATATTATTGTTGTTGCTCATGCTACCTCTTCATTTTCACATATAGAAAGTGAAGTATTCAAAAATGTATCAATTTCTATTCTATTTATCGGCAATGTTTTTGTCAAATATTATATGGAAAAACATATAATTCTTAACAAATATTATTAATAATATCAATAATACCTTTAGTTTAGTATATTTTACACATTATGACATCTATAAAATAATAAGATTGTAATTCTTTATCTAGAATATTATTATTTTATTGAGGTGAATATAATGAAAAAAATCCTTTTCTTAACGGTATATCTATTATGTGTTTCTATAATATCTCTGTTTTCACAAAATTCAGAGTTGGATTCTATCATTAATGTAAATATTTCACTAAAAGAGTTGAGTAATTCTACTCCTGACAAACTTGATAAAATTATTGTGTCAGAAAAATACATAATATTAGAGGGTATTATTTCATCAATAAGAGAAATCGAAAGGTCAGAAAATAATTTTATTATAGATTTACATCTTCTGAATGGTGAGTGGATAGGAATGGATAGAATAGATGTATACAAATGTATTATAAATGTTGATGGAAAAGAATGGGAAAATCGATTCCCCAAAAGAGCACCAAGAGAACCAACAGAAGAATTAATTCTGCTCAATAATCAGGTTATGGTTATTGGAAAAGTCACTGATTATGTTATGGATAATTCAATATTAACAGCTGTAGTTAATGCAGAGTATATTAGAAAAATTCAATAGAATAATATATGTGATGGTTCTATGGATCGTTCCTCTTTAGAAAGGCATTCAGCCCTTTTAATTGTCTGTTTCAGTTCCCGGATATTACCAGGCCATTTGTGATTTAAAAGCTTTAATACGGCTCTTTGAGAAATCGTTTTATTACTTCCTGACTCTTTTAGAAAATGTTTTGATAATTCATATATATCCTCTTTTCTCTCCCTCAAAGGGGGAACGCTAATAATCAAAGATGTAATTCTATAGTATAAATCCTCTCTGAACCGGCCTTCACGTACTTCATTTTTTAAATTTTTATTTGTTGCGGTTATAAGATTGAAATCTGACTTTATTTCATTGGAACCGCCTATTCTGGTAATAATGCCATCTTCAAGAACCCGAAGCATTTTTGATTGTGCTGATAATGATAATTCGGCTATTTCATCTAGAAAGATAGTCGTTCGGTCTGCTTTTTCAAAAAGACCGATTCTCTCTATAGCGTCGGTAAAGGCTCCTCTTTCAGTACCGAAGAGTTCTGATTCAATTATATTTTCTGGGATAGCTCCACAGTTTACGGCAACCATTGATTTTTTCTGGGATTTGTTCTGGGCATGAATGGCTCGGGCAGCTAATTCCTTCCCAGTACCTGTTTCACCATTTATATGAATACAGATCCCCTTACCTCCAAACGTGATAATTTCATTTTTAAGAGAATGTATTTTTTGAGAATTGCCTATTATCTCTTTGAGGGTAAGATAGTTTTTATCATCTATAGGATCTCTTCCTGGGCTGATATATAAAAATTTCATAATGCATTCAATCAATTGACTTTTATCTTTTTTCTTATGAAAAAAACTATAGGCGCCATTTTTAACCATTGTTACTACAAAGGGCAAAGATATTGTCTCTGAAACAAAAATAACAGGAATTTGAGGTAACTGTTTCATAAGAAGAGAGAGAAACTCTGGATTATTTCCTGTATAATCGGGATTTATAAGTAATATATCAGAATTACTGTTAAATGAAGGCATATTTTCCAATAGTTCAAAAGCCAGTTTTTGTATAATACAAAAATCGGGTAACCAGCTTTGTAGATCATGATAGAAAGAGGTATCTTTATCCAGATAGAATATATTAATCATATAATGATTATAGGGGGAAAATTAGAATCTGAATTAGGGATAATTGGAAAATATTTTTTCCTAATGTAGACTATTTATATTTTCATATATTCGTAAACAGTATGCCAATCTGTTGAAATCTTTGAAGATATAACTTTTCCACATTGTTCTGATAATATGGGGAGGAGCAGTAAAAAACCTAATACTGTTGAAATAAAACCAGGCATAAATATCAAGAGGGCAGTCAAAAATATCCCTGTAATTTCAAAAAAGTAACTTTCGGGAAATATTCCATTTTTACAATTATCATTAATTATTTTTATCAATATATTAATTCGGCTAATAGAAAAAAATAATCCAGTTAGAGAGATGCAGCAAATTACAGCCATTATAAGATATACACCAAAAATATTGGTGAAATTTATAGTAACAAACAGATCTATAATCTGAATTATGGAGGCAGCTAATAAAAAATAAAGAATCTGAATAGCTTTTGTCTCTTTAAATATATTTAAAATAAATTGAATGCTTAACATTAAGGACCTCAGGATAGTTTAAAAAGTTTATATATAACCAATAAAAAGTAATAAGCCAGTAAAGGGATTAAATAGAGAATTCTCCATGGTTTTAACAAAGAGGTAATGATTCGGGCAAACAATCTTCCCGATACCTTCCGGGATGGCCTTTTCTTCTTACCTGAAAATATTTCAAAACAATCGGGACTCCACAAGGTGAGTCCGGGATTAAATTTATCACTGTTGAGATATATCCATTTATTCTTTCCTTTCATACCACTTCCGACCAGGAGCAATGAAGGAGAAGATTTTTTTATGGCCAGAATAATATCTTCCTCTTTATCTCTCTGATAAAGACTACTGCTTCTTCCTACTAAATGAAGATCGGGGTATGAATCTTTGAGGTTTTTTTCAGAGATGCTGATATTTTTCTTGTTTGATCCTATTATATAAATAGATTTTTTATGCTTTTCAAGAATACTCAAAATTTTTAGTACAAAATCATAGTTGATAAATACAGGAGACTCTTTATTAAACAAGAATGATATTCCTTTAGTTATAATTGTTGATGAAGGTAACACTAAAGAGGCATTATTAAGCAGTTTTTTGAAACTTTTATTGTTTCTACCCTTAAAAATATCTTTAAAACTAAGGAAGACTATCTGATTAGATTTTTTATTTTCCAGTAATTCCAGGATTGTTTTTTCTAATTCTTTTTCATTCAGAATATCTATAGGAATTTTCAGAAAATTTATTCTTTTGTTTACAGATTCAAGTTCCATCTGATTTTCTCCAATAATACAGTATTTATAGCTGCAGTTGCATATAAAGCAGCTGTTTCAGTTCTGAGGACATTTTTTCCCAGATAAATCGATTTGAATCCTGCTTTAATCAATAAATCAACTTCTCTCGGGGAAATCCCTCCTTCAGGTCCTATGACAATATATACCTGATTGATATTTTCATTAAGACATTTATGCAGAGAATTATCATCAATTTTAATTTGATGGCAAAAAAGACCTGGCCCACAGTTGTTCCAGATTAAAGGTAAATCATCCATTTTTATAGGAGAAAATATCCTGGGGAAAATAGAAGAACCGCTTTGTTGCATGGCTTCAATAGCTATTTTCTCCCAGCGAAGACGTTTTTTTTCAATATCTTTTTCATTATCAAATTTAGGGACAGCATGATCACTTAAAACAGGAATTATCTGTTTGATACCTGTTTCAACAGCTTGTCTGATAATTTGATCCATTTTTTTGCCTTTCGGCAGACATTGAACAAGTGTGATATCAACATTTTCATTTTCAACGGTTTTTCCTGTACTGAGTTTGACCAGGCAGGAGTCCTTCTCAACAGATTCTATGCTTATAAGCCAGGGGTTTCCCGCTCTATCCAGTCCAGGAAATTTATCTCCGGTTTTTTTCCGTATAACATGGCAGATATAGTGAAAATCATCTCCTGACAGTTTGAGTTCAGTCTGACCGTTAAAAGTCTCAGGTAAAACAAATTGACGCATATTTAACCATCTATCGACTTTATATTAAATTTTCTGTTTCTCGGACCGTCGTATTCGCAGAAAAATACTCCCTGCCAGGTTCCAAGAATCATTTTTCCATTAATTACAGGTATTGTTACAGAAAGACCAGTAAGAGTCGTTTTTATATGAGCATCGGAATTTCCTTCAAGATGTGTGTAACTATCTCTATAGGGAATCAGTTTATTCAGTGTTTTAATCATATCACTTTTCACCGATGGATCGGCATTTTCATTTATCGTTATTCCAGCAGTTGTGTGAGGAGAGCAGACGACCACAATTCCATTTCCCATGCTATCTCTGACAAACTTGTCTATAACACCGGTAATTTCGATCATTTCTGTTCGATTGGTAGTTTTGATATGTATTTCTTTAAAACTCATATTTGCTCTTTAATAACCTCAATAGCTTTTTTAAGTGTTTCATCATACTGGAGATCATAAACGGGAGGGTTATCTGAAAGTCTATTTATCTCAGATCTAATCAGCCTTTTAATAGTCTCATCAGAGAGAACAATGCCATCATTTTTCAGTTCCATTATAAATGAATTTATACTGTTATTATTAACAGTATTATCAGTTACAAATTTTCTTATGGTGTTCTTTTCTATCAGCTGAGCATAAGATTCCAGTTCTTCTGGCGTGAACTCTGGTAATTCTACTGCAATATCCGGCTCTATACCGGTTTTATCTATACTTGTGCCTGAAGGGGTATAATATCTGGCCATAGTCAGTTTAATCGCACTCTCCCCCAGCCCGATCATTGTCTGTACCGAACCTTTTCCATAACTGGTCTGTCCAATAACCACAGCCCTGTTTCTGTCTTTTAATGCTCCAGTGAGTATTTCCGAAGCTGAAGCTGATCCATTATCTATAAGAACGGCTATGGGGATATTATTGTTTACCAGAACTCCCCTTTTGGCATGGAATATTTCATTTTCATTTTCAATTCTGGATTTCGTACTGACTATAACGCCATCATTAAAAAAATAATCGGAAATTTCGACAACAGAAGATAATAATCCTCCCGGATTACCTCTCAGATCTATGATCAGACCTTTGTAATTGTTTTTATTAAAGGTTTCAATAGCACTTTCCACTCTCGTAGCTGTAAATGGGGTAAACTGAATGACTCTCATATATCCGATTTCATTAATCATATCTTCTTTGACAGTGGGAATCTCTATGTTTGCCCGGTTGAGAGTCACGTCAAAGGTTATACTGTCACCTCTTAAAAGTGTTACATCGACAGGAGTTCCCGGTTCTCCCCTAAGGAGATTTGATACATCATTTGTGCTGAGATCTTTTGCCGATTCTCCGTTGATTTTATATATATAGTCTCCTGAATGAATTCCCGCTCTGTATGCCGGAGTCCCCTCTATGGGAGATACAACTTCTACATAGGGTTTTCGTCCGTAGGGGTTTTCCTCATCATATAAAGTGGATTTGGAAATATAAAGACCTACTCCTCCGAATTTTCCCTGAGTGGTATCTGTCAGACTCTGTACAGCCATCTCATCGAGATAAACAGAATAGGGATCATCCAGGCTTTCAAATAATCCATCCATAGCTCCTTTAAAAAGTTCTTCTGGAGGAATTTCATCTATATAGTTGTTTAAAACATAGTAATAGGCATTTTTAAGAAGATTCATATATTTTTCAACATCTCTGTTATATGAGTAACTGGTTTGTGCCGAGACTGTGGGAACTGATCGGGTAAAAACAAAAAACAATGCAACTATTACCAATGAAATTGACAATAGTGATGTAAGACCTGCCCATATTAGTCTCTCTTTTTTTCTTTTCATAATAACTTCCTTATTATATGTTACGATATATTGCTGGTTTACTTGACCGGTTATCTTAACAAACTTAAAATTACTTTGAGTACATTATATTATAAAATAATAAAAATAAAGAACTTTGAAGTAAACTACAAAGTTCTTTATTCGGAATGGTTGCGGTAAACCGCTTTCAAATCATGGCTTTTACCCTGAACAAATTCAGGAATACAGCTAACCGAATGAAGGAGAATTGATGCAGATTCTGTCTATTGCCAGTGGAAAAGGCGGTGTTGGAAAATCACTTGTAGCGGCAAATCTTTCTATAGCTCTGGCTAAAACAGGAAAAAAAGTCGTTCTTGTTGACCTCGATCTGGGAGGATCAAATTTGCACTTGATTCTAGGAAACCGCATACCGGAAAAGGGAATAGGGACTTTTTTAAATAAACCTTTTACATCGATCGACGAGATTATCTATGAAACAGATTATAGCAACCTTCTGTTTATTCCCGGTGAAGCAGAATTGCCGGGAGCCGCTAATATCAGCAGTGCTCAGAAAAGAAAACTGATAAAAAAACTACTTGCACTCGAGGCGGATTATCTTGTAGCGGATCTTGGTGCAGGTACAAGTTTTAATACTATGGATTTGTTTCTGCTCTCCGGACAGGGGCTGATTGTGACGACTCCAACTCTGACTGCTACGCTTAATGCGTATCTTTTTTTAAAAAATGCAGTTTTCAGAATTATGAGTGCTTCTTTTAGGAAGAAATCTCCTGCTTATGAATATCTGGAAACTCTGAGAAAAGACGGAGAATCTCTTCAGAAAGTATTTATACCGAGACTGGTTGAGAATATAAAAAAAATAGATCCAGAAAGTTATCAGAAATATGCAGATAATATTAAAGGTCTTCAGCCCAGACTTATTCTCAATATGCTTGAAGATCCCAAAGATGCTGCAAAAGCGAGTAAACTCCGACACTCCTGTCGCGAGTATCTGGGTTTGAATCTCGATCATCTGGGGGTGATTTACCGCGATGAAATGCAGACTATCGCTCTTAATTCCCGTCTGCCAATAGTATCCTACAAACCGAATTCTGTATTATCTCAGGCTATATTCAGAATTGCGGATAAAATTATCGAACATGAAGATGATATCAGCACCAGACCTCTTTCTTTTGATGAAAGCAATACATCTTTTAAGATTGCCGAACTGGAAGCTGAAACAGATTTTAATTCTAAAATGCAGTCTCTAGAGGAGTTGCTTGATTGTGGAGCTCTTAATCAGGGAGATCTGATAGACACTATTAAAAGTCAGCAGTTTGAATTGAATATGCTTAGAAGAGAAAACAGATTTTATAAAAATAGTTTTCTCAAAAATAATAAGAAATAAAAAAGGATGATGATGTTATATTTGAATTTTCCAACCTGGTTAAAACCGGAAATTATTCCCGGATTACCTGTCAGATGGTACGGCCTTATGTACCTCGTGGCTTTTTCCATTGCTTTTTACCTCTTTAAACATCAGGTTAAAGAAAAGAAACTCGGAGTTACTGAAGATGATGTGGTAAATTTTATTTTCTGGACAATCATAGGATTACTGATCGGTGCCCGTGTGTTTGCCGCTTTGGTCTATGATACTTCGGGATTATACAGGGCTAAACCCTGGCTTATTTTCTGGCCGTTTTACAATGGCCGGTTTGTCGGACTTCAGGGTATGTCCTATCACGGAGGAGTGATAGGAGGTCTGATAGGCTATCTTGTTTATTGCAAAGTTAAAAAACACGATTTTCTTTTATGGGGAGACATGCTGGCAGCATCTATACCTCTGGGGTTTACTTTTGGTAGACTTGGTAATTTTATCAATGGTGAATTATATGGGAGAGTCACTACATCTCCCTTAGGTACAGTTTTTCCCGGAGCACAGACATTTTCAACATCTCTGAAATGGGTTCAGGATACAGCACAGTCAATCGGTATGAATATCGAGGGATTATCTGTTGTGAATCTGCCCAGACACCCTTCTCAATTATATGAAGCACTCTTTGAAGGAATTGTCCTGTGGCTTATTCTCTGGTTTATTATAAAGAAAAGAAAACCATTCAACGGATTTATGATTGGTGCTTATTTGATTGGTTTTGGTTTTTTCAGGTTTATTATAGAATACTTGAGAGAACCCGATGCGGGTCTGGATTTTCCTCTTCAGTTTGGACCTGAAAATTCTCCCAACTATGTACTGACGTCTCTATTAAACTTTTCAACAGGGCAAATCCTTTGTTTTCTGATGATAGCCGGCGGACTGATTTTTCTCATAATTTTGTCCTATAAAAATAAAAAACAGATTAAATCGGAAAACCATCCGATTAATAATAGAAAGAAGGATATGAGGAAACTCAGAAAAAAAATAAAATGAAGATACATAGAATAATACTATTATATGTTTCAGTAGTGGCTCTTCCTCTTTTCGGGGAAGAGTTTTTTATTGAAGAGCACAATTATACAATATATATTCCAGAAGGCTGGAATGTTCTCGACTCCACTAATCTGGAGGAGTTGTCTTTTATGTCTGATGATCAGACTGTAGTCTCTCAGGTTTCTACATTCGATGGACAGAAATATGACTCAGCCCTGGATATGTTTTACGATTTAACAGGCGACCTGAAGAAAGAAAGTGATGGAGAATCATTTCTTTACAATGGAGATGACTCCTACCTGGCCGATATAACCTTTGATAATGAAGGCAACACTCTGAGAGGATGGTTTTTATTTATTAATCGTGATGACCGGGATTATTATATTTTTTCTTTTTCGGGATTGGAATATTACGAGGAAAAGTTGTCATTCATCTTATCTGTTCTAGACAGCTTCAGAGTCGAAAATAACGAGACGACCTATAAACCGGGAGCTGTCAGCCAGTTCTTTTATCCCTTTCCAGGAAAGGGTCAGGATATGGCCCAGATGGTTCTAAATGGCAATATTGTGAGTTTTAACACAGACCTGAATGAATTTGAAGCTTCTCAACTGGTTATTGAAAGAGAAGCTAATCTGATGATTTATTATCAGGATCTGGGAGACAGGCCCTTGTTTGAAGAGGCCTGGAAGAGATATTACAAAATAATTTTCAGGGATAATTATGAGAGATTTGCCAGTCTTGCTGAAACATTGAAAAATACGGATATCGGGAAAAATGACAGAGAAAAAGCCATCATTCTTTTAAACTGGATTCAGAATTTTAAGTATACCAGAGTTGACACCTTTTCAGATTTATTATCCCCAATCAGTGCAGTCTCTAATGAGGAAGGAGATTGCGATGCACGGGGTCTGGCTTTTTCTATTATTTTAAAGCACCTGGGGATAGACTCTCTGCTTCTGGTTTCCTGGCAGTATAAGCATTCCATTAGTGCAGTTGATGTGCCGGGAGACGGTGCGAGATATCCCTTTGAAGAAAAAACTTTTATTGTTGCGGAAACAACAGAGGTTGTTGATATGGGAATGATCCCACAGTCTATGTCTGAAGGAGAAAAATGGATTCCCGTTTCATTCGGTGGGCCCTAATATCCAGAAGCTTTATTTTCCTTAAACTTAATATATAAAACTTCCGATTTATGAATACATAAGTGAATATATGAATAATACAAATCAATTGTTTAATAAAATAAAAAGAACTCCCTATCTGAAGCCAACAGCTGCTTTTATGACTGTGTTTATTTTTGCCGGTGCACTGGTTTATTATGTTGAAACAGGTGAAAATCCACAATTCGAAACCTTTATAGATGGATTCTGGTGGGCAATCATAACATTTAGCACAACAGGTTATGGGGATAAAACCCCGATTACACTTGGTGGAAGAATCATTGCTGTCATTACTATTTTTATTGGAATAGCTGGAATGAGTTTTCTTTCGGGGGTTTTCGCATCTGTTTTTGTTGATAGAAATTCTAGAGCCAGGAGGGGTCTTGTGGATTTTCCAAAATTAAAAGATCATTTGATTATTTGCGGCTGGAGTGATGAGATAAAAGAGATTCTTCAGGATATTGTTGCTTTTTCAAAAGACTTCAGTTCTGATAAAATAGTCATTATTTCCAACATTTCCAGTGATAAGATTGAACCTCTGAAAGAAAATAGAGAATTGGAACAGCTAAAGTATGTGAGAGGAGATTATTTTTCCGATTCAACTCTACGCCGCGCCAATGTTACAGAGGCCAAAAAAGTACTGATACTTTCAGATACCTATGAAAGTAATGCCGATGCTGAAGCTGATTCAAAAACGATAATGACTGTTATGACGATTAGAACTCTGACAAAAGAAGTGTATATTTGTGCGGAAATGATCAATCGAAAGTATGAGAGTAATCTGAAACAGGCTATGTGCGATGAGGTTCTTTTTAAAAAAGATGTTTCTCAGAAAATTCTGTCTTACACTTCTGTTGAAAATGGTATGGGACATATTTTTTATGATCTTCTGTCTCAAAAGGAGAACGGATCTAGAATCACTACTCTGGAAATTGATGCAAAGTACATTGACGGGCCATTTTCTGACTATAAAAAAGGATGTTCCCATGCCAGTTATATCATTTTGGGATTATTGGAAAACACCGGATCCCCCAATAAGATGAAGATGGAAGCGCTCAGGGCAGCACAGAAAACAACGAATGTTTCCGTTCTTGTAGATAATCTTCAAAGTGTCAAAGAGCTGGAAGTTAACAAGCCGGTTTTTGCCCCGGAAAATGAATATATTATCAAAAAACACACTCAGGCTATTGTTCTGGAGAAAATAAATGAATCAGCATGAGATTATCGAAAAATTGAAACAGATTCCACTTTTTGCCGGAATTTGTGAAAATGATGAATATATGAATGAAGTGAGTAGAATCTGCACAATCAGGAAATTCAAAAAAGATGAAACGATAATTAAAGAGGGTGAGATCGGCTCAGAAATGTTTATCGTCTACGATGGAGCTGTTGAAATAGTAAAAAAAACCAGAGCCGGAGATGATTATACTGTTGTTACTCTGAAAGCGGAGTACAATGTCTTTTTTGGAGAGATGGCATTAATCGATGATGATAAGAGATCAGCAACTGTACTTGCTTCAGAAGATTCAGTATTTATTGTTATCGAGAAAAATGATTTTGAAAAACTGGGAAATAAGAAAGCGGAAATTGGACTTCCCGTGACAAGAGTTATATTAAAAACACTAGCATCAAGACTGAGAAAGACAAATGAAGATATGCTGACTCTCTTTGATGCCCTCGTCAATGAAATACAAAGTTGATAATAAACCATAGTCAATAAAGAATTTATATGTATAAAAAAATATACAGTTAAAAAGAAATTTATTATTGAGATAGGCTTCCAGTTTGTTAATTTGTTACAAGCAAACAGTTTATACTAAAATATCATAGCTTTAGTGGTTGGCATGATAATTGCATTATAATACCTTTAGAAACTGAATTGGAGCTTGATAATGATAAGAAGCCTTACTGGTTATATTGCTGCTTACCCTACTAGAGAACTGGAAAAAGAATTCGTCAGAAAGTCGATACATTTGCTAATTGCAACAATACCGCTTATGGCATCTATCAATTTAAGTATAACCATAGGTTTACTTACTGCCGGAACTATCATTTATAGCTATTCGGAAACTCTTCGCTGTTCAGGTTCACCTGTTTTTCTAATTTCCAATATTACTATGATAGCAGCAAGAGACAGAGATCGCAATAAATTTGTATTAGGCCCTGTAACTTTGGGTCTCGGTGCTCTATTAACTCTACTATTATATCCTCACCCAGCCGCAACTCTTGGTATATATGCCCTGGCATTCGGTGACGGGCTCTCCAGTATTTTCGGTAAGCTCTTTGGAAAACGATTAATTCCATTTGGCGGAGGCAAAACATTTGCCGGTTCAATTGCCTGCTTTATAGCTGTTGTTATCAGCAGCTATCCTATTACTGGGAATTTCGTAACATCTTTAATCATTGCCTTTGTCGCGACTTTTATTGAATTTCTTCCTCTGAAAGATTTTGATAATCTTCTCATTCCTGTGGGAACAGCGGCATTTGCTCAATTGATTTTATAAATAATCAGATCCACAAATAAAAATTATAAATTGATCTCGAGTAAAGGACTGTTCCTGAAAATATCATTGAAAAGGCGACAAGAGGGATGGGAAATATTAAAAGCAGTTCGTCTCCTGAAATAATTAGAATAGAAGCAATCAATACAAGTATATAATTTCGAGATTTTGTAGTGATGGCTACCCTGATGAAGTTGATGATAGTCAATACCCTGACAGATAGTATAATAATTAATAGGCTTGTACGATCGCTGATATTGTACAGAAAATATCTGTTCATATCTGTCAGGTCGATTGGCATTAGGGCGGAGATAGTGAAAGAAAGAAGAAAAATGGATAGAAGTATGGTCCCGAATTTCTGAAATTTGATACCTATGGGAAACAGGCTCGATGCAAAAAAGCAAAAAACTCCGAAGAATCTGAAAAAATAAAAAACTCTGGTTACAATGACTCCGAAAAAAGGAGAGACATGCAGTATCAGGAGCTGGAATTGAAATAATCTAACAGACTGTAGAGAGAGAGAAATAATAAACAAAACAAAAAAGAAAATTTCCGGAGAGATTTTCTTTTTAAAATAATGAAAAAGCAAGAGTGATGTTATTAAAGAAAATCCAAACAGAACAGAAGCGGTAATGATTGTCCAAAAAAGAGTATAACCGATAGAAGAACTTTTAAATGAGTCAGGCATTCCTCTGAGAATTGTTTCTATCTGGATTAGTGAGAATGAATTGTCCCGGGTCAGGAATAAAATTGTAATAAAATAAAATAAAAAAAAAGTAATAGAAACTGTTAAAATTACCTTTATTAGGGTATTTCTTAGGGATAAAGTCATATTCTTATTAAAAACTACTTTAATTAAAAGGTCAAAAGCTAAAAAAACTTTTGTTTTTTATTTTTTGTTCGATAAACTAAGAAGAGGAGTTTCCATGAAAAGAATTTTAGTTATATGCAGCTTGATTATTATATCTATCAGTCACCTTTTCGGTGGAGATACAGCCAGATTTGTAAATCTCGGATTTTCCGGAGATGGCTCGTATTTTATGTTTGCTCAGCATGGATTTTCACCAGAGACAGGTACAGTATACTCCGATTTGTTTATAGTTGATGTAAAGAGAAATATTTTTACCACTGGCGGTGTACATCATGGGGAATATGAAACAATTATTGAACCGGGGCAATCTTCTGATGGTGCTTTGTTTTCTCTGCTTGAAGAGACTGTAAACCATAGGAAGAGATATGCCATCTCTTACCTGGAGAAAGGACGCCCTCTCTACATACGCATTCCAACTTCTGAAGAGGAAGATAATAATAACTCTCTGGAATTCAGGGATTTTCAAACCGAGATGAAATACAATATTGATCTTGCACAAAATGTTTCGGGAGAAGGTTCAGAAAAACTATCGACTTTTTATATTGATTTAAGCATAGAATATAAAAATGGGGTGAAAAAAGATCTAAAAGTCGGACATCCTGATTTTATCAGAAAGGGCATTGTTGAATATAATATCAACCGTATTCTACTGTCTCCAGAGGAGGATTCTCTGATTTTTATTATCAGTAAAACCGATGTGGATCTTAACATCAGGTACATGATAGAGACAATCAACATAAAATAGTATAATTATTCTCGTGCAATAATAGGATTTCTCTTTTGGAGAAGTCCTTTTTTTGTTTTCATACCCGGAATTCATAAGGTTCCTTTATACCAGGATTATTGTTATAATGCTCATGTTTTAGAATAGACGGGGAGGAAAACATGAGAATAGGGCAAATGTTTTATCACACTTTAAAAGAGGTTCCTAAAGAAGCCCAGATTCCCAGTCATCAGCTTATGTTCAGAGCAGGGATGATACAACAGTTATCAAGTGGTGTGTATAATTACTTGCCTTTAGCTCTAAAAAGTATAAGAAAAATTGAAAACATAATTAGAGATGAATTATCTAAACGAGAATGTCAGGAAGTATTATTACCAGTAGTTCAACCTGCTGAACTATGGAAGGAAAGTGGTCGTTGGGATTTTTACGGAGCTGAATTACTCCGTTTTAAAGATAGAAAAGAAAATGATTTCTGCCTCGGACCAACTCATGAAGAAGTTGTAACTGATATGGTAAGAAAAGTTTTAAAATCCTACAGGCAACTTCCATGGAATATTTTTCAGATTCAGACAAAATTCAGGGATGAAGTTAGGCCCCGTTTTGGGCTAATGAGAGGTCGTGAATTCATAATGAAGGACGGCTATAGCTTTGATATAGATGAGGAATCTTCAAAAGAAACCTATAATAAAATGTATGAAGCATACCAGGCAATATTTAAAAGGACAGGAGTTCAATTTAGAGCTGTAGAAGCTGTAACCGGAAATATTGGTGGTAGTATGAGTCACGAGTTCCAGGTCCTGGCTAAATCCGGTGAAGATTTAATTATGAGCTGTGTTAACTGTGATTATGCTGCAAATGTAGAGATAGCCTCTTCTGTTTATGAAAAGGCCACTGTTGAGAAAAAATTTTATCTTGATGTAACAGATATTCACACCCCCGGACAGAAGACAATAGATGAAGTCTCTGCCTTTCTTGAGAAAGACAGTCATTCATTTATTAAAAGTCTTGTGTACATTATCGATGAGGAACCAGTTCTAGTTCTTATCCGAGGAGACAAAGATCTTAATGAAGCAAAACTGATGACCTATTTCGGTGCCAACTCTGTCGAATTGGCCGATGATATTGTTATTGAGCAGATCAGTGGAACCGTGGCCGGTTTTGTAGGTCCAGTAGGTCTGAAAAAAAATATAAAAATCGTAGCTGATTATTCAGTATATGGACAGGCCAATATGATTACTGGTGCCAATAGAAATGAATACCATATTGTCAACGTGAATCCTGAAAGAGACTTTGAGGCTTCAGTGGTCGATGATTTTGGATTTGTTGCTTCTGGTGATAGATGTCCCCGTTGTCGTGGGGTGCTTGAAGACTACAGAGGTATAGAAGTGGGTCAGGTCTTTTCTCTTGGAATAAAGTACAGTAAAAGTATGAATTGTACATTTCTTGATAAAGACGGTAAAGAACAGCTTGCTGTTATGGGCTGTTATGGAATTGGTGTGGGAAGAACAATGGCGGCCGCTATTGAACAGAATCATGATGAAAACGGAATTATCTGGCCGATATCTATTGCTCCATATGAAGTTGTTGTATTGCCCCTTCAAATGAATAGCGAAGAGGTCGTTGCTGCTGGAGAATCCATTTATGCAGAATTAAAAGAGCTTGGAGCTGATGTTGCACTTGATGACAGAGAAGAAAGAGCAGGATTTAAATTTAAAGATGCTGATTTAATCGGTTATCCCCTTCAGGTCATTATTGGTAGAAAATCCCTGGATAAGGGAGTTGTTGAAGTGAAAATTCGAAAGAGCGGTGAAAAATTTGAAGTTCTTATTCAAAATGTTTTTCAGTTTGTTCAAAAATATATAAGTGATGAAAAAGAGTAATATCTGATGATTTATTTTATATAGTGCTATAATCTTATAATATGAAAAGAATACAGCTGATATTAATATTATTTCTTCTCTGTACCTCAGCTCTTGCCGCTGTAGACCATTTTATGTTGGAACTGGTCTCTGGTGTTACCTGGCTACACAATGAAGCTTATGGTAGAGATGGTGCAGGAGATAAAGATCCCGATCCTATTGTATATAAAGCCGGTTTATCCTTTCCTCTGTATTTTTCAGAGACACTGTTTATAAAACCATCGCTGACTGTTATTGCTAAATCATGGGAGTATGTCAGTGAAAACAACTGGGCTATGCCGGTAGATCTTATGTGGCAGGATCTTATGGTTATTTCGCTTCTTCTTGATATCCCTTTTGGATATCAGCTGAATTTCGAAAACTTTTCTGTTGGGTTTTTCATTGGACCGGCTTTTGATTTCAGAATCCCGGTCTGGGGAGAAGAACAGTCTGTTAGAGATGACTTAGCAGATTACTTTTACAGTGATTTCAGGATTTTTAATCTGTCGGGAGGATTCTTTTTTGTTATTCCCCTGTCGGAAAAAATAGCATTTACATTAAATGCAGATTCCTGGGTGCCTGTTCATAATTTCTGGTCTAATGGCGGTCTCCCCTTTTCCGACGGATTTATGGTGACTCTCAGTGCGGGAGTAAGGTTTACTTTTTAGGTTTCAATCTGCTTACCAGTATTGTGATCAAAGCTGATGTGGCGACATCAATCATTACGGCAAATCCAATTAGAATAGGAAAGATCGGTTTAATGAGCAGATAGGAATCCATATGCCCTGTGTGAGAACGGCTGTATATAGAAGATAGTATATATAATGCCGTATATGCACCCAATGAGGGAATTGATGCCAGGGTAAAAGAGACCAGAATAGAGAAAAGTGTAACCCAGATAATCTGATATAGGGTTATTTCCAGGCTGGAGTAGGATTTTAGTATGGTTAGAAATGCTATTGATGTAACCATGGCTGTCCCAGCTTTTCCAAACATTGCACTTAAAGGGAGAGTTAAGGCCGCGGTTTTTCTGGAAATTTTCAGGTTTTCTTTTCCCGCTCGGCTCATCATAGATAATGAAAAGAAGGAATCTCCGCTTATCAGTCCTGTTAACAAGGGAGTCAGCACAGCATAGAGCGTTTTAAAGGGATTGTTATTTTTATCTGTCAAAAAAAGGATAAATGGATAGATGATTAATAACACTAACAGAGATGTCGCAATCAGAATAATGATCAGATCTCTGAACATTGATAAATCAGGGATCTCTTTTATTGATTTTACCATCCTGAATGAAAGGCCCAGAAGGAGAATGGGTGTTATCCGTGTAATTGCTATATTCAGGTCATAAAGAATTCTAGAAAGGGAATCAAAGAGATTAAATGTCGGTTCAGAGATCTCTCTATCTTTATAGATTATAAATCCCAGAGAGAATGACAAGACATATAGAGGAAGTAATACATTGCCGCTGCCTGTCAATACGGTAAACATATTTTGAGGAAAAATCTTCATTAGTGTATTTGATTGATCTGTAAGGTTAAAAACAGTCTGAGTTTCCACTATGAGAGGGATTCTGGCTGGTGAAATTGTCAGAGTGACAATAATTCCGATTATTACCAGAAGAACAGTTGTTCCCACAATATAGATAAAAGAAAATAGCGTGGTCCGGGCCAGATGATTTTGTCTGCGCAGTTTACAGACAGCTATGGAAAGGGAGAAAAAAACCAGTGGAAAAACAATGTATCTTCCAATATTTATTGCCAGGTCTGAATATTTAATAAGTATACCCTGTCCGGTTTCTCCAAAGGGTATAAACAATGCTGCAAGAGTTCCCGCAAGAATTGCCAGAACAGAGCTTATCCATAATTTCATGTATTATCTCCTATTTCTGTCTTGTCTCAGATGTATTCTTTCTGAAACAAGCTCCGCTTATATGATGTCCTGTTTTCTGGGAAGTATGGGTAGAGACGAAAAGAGATTTTTCTTTTCTCCATGCTTAAGCCATTGGCGATCCGCTTTCGGAGGTCTTTCGTCAAGGATATTGCAAATAAAATCCGCATAACTATCCATCTCAGAAACCGAAGTGGTAAAAGAACATTTATATATATCATTATTTCCTAAAATAGTCGCATCGGCAAAAGAGGTGAAAAACCCCAGAAACCCCTTCTCTATGGGATTCTCCTGGTTTTGATTCTTTTGGACGATGACATATGAAATCGCACTGTTTAATTGAGTGACGAGAATTTTCATTAACTCTCTAGTCAGGTAAACAGTTCCATTAATAGAGGATTCTATGGCTTCATCAA
Organism: Spirochaetaceae bacterium; assembly: GCA_016342385.1. Classification (GTDB taxonomy): domain Bacteria; phylum Spirochaetota; class Spirochaetia; order DSM-2461; family DSM-2461; genus Spirochaeta_F. Next base: position 42,035 of record JAEINM010000001.1, read on the forward strand.
TTTCAGAAGTTGAAAAATCCATCAACTGATCATTGGTTTTATTTTCAGAATACACTAAAATAGCTTCATCAATTTTCTGGAAAACTCTTATTCCTTCACGGATAACAGTTCTGGTCGAAATTATTGAGGATTTATTCCATGGTACAACCAGCAGATTGTTTTTTTGAGGTTCAGAACTATTCAGATCTTTTGATTGAACAGGAGCTATGACCTTGTTGCCGGCAGAGAGATTTTTTTCAATTAATTTTCTTCCGAGAAGAGTTTCACTATCGGTGATAAGAATAACTTTTTCCATATTTAGAACATAGTATCCTCAAAATATTTTGAGGTCAACAAGGAGTCGTCTTTGAAAATAGCAGCAGGACAGATAAATTCCATAATTGCCGATTTTAAAGGCAATAGAGAGAAAATTTTAGCCTATTCAGAAAAGGGAAAATCCGTGAAAGCGGATCTCATTGTTTTTCCTGAACTGGCTCTATGCGGTTATCCTCCAATGGATCTTCTCGACTACAATACCTTTGTTGAAGAAAACACTCTTTCCCTTCGGTGGCTGCAACGCCATTTACCCGCAGATATTGCAATCGCAATAGGTCATGTTTCTCTCAATATGGCAGGCTCGGGGAAAAAGCTCCATAACAGTGTTTCCGTTTTGTTAAACGGAGAGATTATTTTTACACAGAATAAAACACTATTACCTACTTATGATGTATTTGACGAGAGCCGGTATTTTGAATCCAGCACAGAGAGAGGAATCTTTGAGTTGAAAGGAGAAAAAATCGGAATTGCTATCTGTGAGGATCTCTGGTGGGAAGCGGCGAGGGAAACCGATACTATCTATAAAGTTGACCCGGTAAAAGACCTACTGGATCTCGGTGCTGAAATTGTCCTGGTCCCCTCAGCTTCACCCTATCACAAAAGTAAGGTAGTAAAGCGTCTTTCTCTCTGTCAGAAAACAATTAGAAAAGGGGCATCAGCTGTATTGTATATCAATAGTGTCGGTGCCAATGACAGTCTGATTTTTGATGGCAATTCTCTTGTTGTCAACAAAGAGGGTAAACTAATATATAAATCAGAAGCTTTTGAAGAAGCCTTTTTTACAATTGACCTGAAGGAAAAAAAATTAGAAGAAGTCAATCTGACAGTTAATAAATATGAAGAAATAGAAAAAGCTCTCATTCTGGGAATCAGGGACTATGTTCACAAATGTGGTTTTAAAAAAATCCATCTGGGATCTTCCGGCGGGATTGATTCAGCTCTTGTTGCATACCTTGCGGTTCAGGCCCTTGGTGCGGAGAATGTGAAGACTTTCTCCATGCCTTCCCGGTATTCTTCTGAAGGAAGCCTTTCAGATTCAAAAAAGCTGGCGGAAAATCTTGGAGTGGAATATGAAATTCTTGCCATTGAAGAGATGTACAACTCTTTTCTCGTCGCACTTGAACCACATTTCGGCGGACGAGAAATGGATGTGGCTGAAGAGAACATTCAGGCTAGAATCCGGGGAACTCTGATGATGGCTTATTCCAACAAGTGGGGTTCTCTCGTTTTAACTACAGGAAATAAATCCGAACTGGCAACGGGGTACTGTACTCTCTATGGTGATATGGCTGGAGGGCTCGCTGTTATTGGTGACCTTTTAAAAACAGAAGTCTTTGAGCTATGCCGGTTTATTAATCGCAATAAAGAGATTATTCCAGAGAATATTATTACCAAACCGCCCTCTGCAGAGTTGAGACCTGATCAGAAGGATGAGGATTCTCTGCCTCCCTATCATATCCTGGACGGGATTCTGGTTGAGTATCTGATGAATCACAGAACAGCAGACGAGATTGAAGCGCTTGGTTATGAGCCTGAAACAGTAGAAAAAATTGTAGGACTTGTCGGTAGGGTGGAGTATAAGAGAGGCCAGGCACCTCCGGTTTTGAGAATTTCAGAAAAGGCTTTCGGGACGGGAAGGAGAATGCCTGTAGCCAGAGAGATATATGAAGTCTGACAGTAATAGACATTAACAAATTGCTTATATATGGTAAAAGATAAAGTAGGGGGTTTTGACAGCCCCGATGAACGAACAGCTACTGATATGGTAGGTTCCATCAATTTAGTAATTATTCGACAGGAGTAAATCTTTTTTCAATCAGGATAATTTTAAGGATTTAGCCGCTGAGAATAGAGCCACTTCCACATCGTTTTGTTGTCATATGTTCTGGTCCAGGAGTCGTGGCTATTGGATGAGTATACTGTGTAGTTGATGGTTCCTTGTGGCATCGCCGAACCCTTTGACCAGCCTAAAACAGTCCCATTATTCCAGCTTAAGGTAAAACTGCCCTTAGCAGATTTTGTTGAATTCCCATCAGTGTGGGGATACGCCGTTTCTGTTAGAAACCGATTTGCCGGATTAAAGGGTTCCACGATGTTTGTCCCCATTAGGAAGTTCATAATTCTATCTTGAGTTTCAGTTCTTGAGACCGCAGGATCATTAAAGGAATGAAAAGCCCATATTGGCTTAATAGACAATTCAGAAGAGAGGGGTGTGTCGGATTCATAGCCACCACAGATAGGCACCAGAGCGGCAATATTGTTAGTGTATTTGGAGCCATAATCCCAAACACCATATCCTCCCATACTCAATCCGGTTAGATAGATTCTGTCCCTGTCAACTTGATATTCTTCCATAATGGATCGAATCAGACTATTCAGTTTGTTAACGTCCCAGTACTCGTTCAGTGGTACCTGCGGGACAAGAACAAAGGATTGTTTAACATGATCATTCAATTCCTCAAGAGTTTGGGGGTCAATATCTTTCGAGTCCATGTCTCCATAAAAAAAAGGCTTCAGAGGCCCGTGCATCAGAGCTATTGGATCAAGTTCATCTCTTCTCTCTCCTGAACCATGGAGAAAAATCAGCAAGGGGTATGAGTTTTCCTCCTGAATCATCGCGCGCTCAGGAATGTATAGGTAATAGGGATAGGTTGATTGAGCCTTATATGATGCCAGTAGTTGTGGTTTTAAAGATTTTGAGAGTCTATATCCGCCGCTCTGGCATCCTATAGTGCTAAGTATTAAGATTGCCAGCAGGAGAAGAATTGTCAATTTTTCCATATTCCCTCATTATATTCCAGGCTGAAATTGATTTTTTTACATTCGTATTTTTCCTCTCCCTTGAGCGAAAAGGATAGTTCAGAATTTAATATGATAGATTTTAATTTATACCATGGTTCCGATTTAATTCCAAGGAAGTTCTGCAGAGGGAACATGCTGCTTTCTTCCGACCGAAAAGGGATCATAATTCATTTTTCCAAAAAAGTACCATGTGTAGGATGATAAATAGGGGAATCATCTGTGGGTTCATGCACTCTTCCATCGCTATAATGGTTGCCCGTATCATCAGTGACATAGGGGAGACCAAAATCCCCGGAAAATTTGATTCTCAATAAATCCTTGTTTTATTTCGGAAAGGAAAAATTCTGATTCTGCGTTTAATGCTGCAGCGTAATAGGCTACTATCATTTCTCCCGCACCTTCAAATATTTTATACACCGGGTTTGGTCTTGTATTCAATATTTATCTTATCCTGGATTAGTTTAAAACAAGATTTAATGATTCTCTTTCTGCATAGGATAAAAGCGATGAAGAGAAAAAAGTTTATTAGCTTTGTTGATGATCATTAGGGTATAATACAGGTGAGCATAAATATTCAGAGGTGTTTTCTTGGATTTTTCAACAGCTTTTAAAATAGCCGGTCTGGCAGATCAGATTGGGAAGAGATTCTATTCAGCACAAAAGACCTCATCTGTGCATAAGAAAATGATAATGCGGGAAATCCATGAAAATCTGGACCTCATCACACTATGGGAGAATAATGATTTTCCCATTGATAAAGTAATTGAAAAATTATCCTTTAGAAATTATGAAAAGTCCCAACTGGATAACTTTAATTTCAATAGTATAAAAAAGTCTCATCTAAAAGAGCAGACGACCAGAAATGTACCTCAATTCCGAAAATATATAGGCTGGTCTACAGAAAAGCTTTTTGAGAATCTTTATAGAAAGATTAAATTACTAAAAGTTATTATAGAAATGGATAGTGATAATAAAAAGGTGAATAAAAGTATGCGCCTTCGCAATATTTACAAACTGATGATTCTCATACTATTTCATATAGAATAGTTTATTCAGGAAAATAGTGCTGCTTATTTCAAGGGTAAAGAGAGATCTAAATAGAAAAGTTGTCCTTTCTATACTCAACTAGAGAACACCCGGAAGGAGAGCATAATTTATTTTATTAGAAACAGAAATTATTTTACCTGATTTGCTCTAAGAATTTATCAAAATCATACTCTGAGAGAACAGAATAATCTCTCCATTTCTCTATTGTGTCCAGTAGGGTTTTATATGATTTTTTCTCTCCTTCTATTAGGCCTATATAGAGAATCCACCAGAGAAAACTTTCAAATTTTTCTTTAGAAAACCACTTTATCCCATCATAAAGATTCATTCCTATCAGATTGTTAAATCCTTTCAGTTTCTGAAATTCAATAAAGGTTTTGTTATTAATCGTACTGGCCACTAGAGGTTTCTCCAGATTGTAACTCTCTATGAAGAATTTTAGTTCTGAGATTATAGAGTCAATACTATCTTCACTTAAGGTCATATCAGATAGAATATCTCTGATATATTTTTCCAGCATCCATTTTTCAAAAAGATCACGGTTCATTTTTCTGCTATCGGCTGAACTGACAATTGATCCTAAACAGTCGAAAATAGCCAGGATGTAGAGTGTTATTTTTCTGTCCCTGTTGTATCCGGCTCTATATAGTTTAGACAGTTTAACCTGCTTTTCCAGAAGAACTGGAAGCGTCTGGGGCCGAGTGATATTCAACTGAATTTGTTTTGAAATATTTTTTACAACTCCCGTACCACCGGAATATTCTTTTATATCCTGAACCGTGGAAATAATACTCTTTTCAAGTTTATCAGCTAGTTCTGTCAGGTTCAGGTCTGAAGAAGTAATCTTTTCAATAATATCTCTGTTTATCAGAGAGTTTAATTTGCTGTAGAGTGGTTTGAAAATCATTTCCCTATATTCTCTGTCCAGGTCTCTGGTTCCAGATCCGTTTAATTTGGCGGCAATAGCGGCAATCTGGTTATATTCACTGTTTTTCAGTTGATGAATTTCGGTAAAAACCTGGCTTTCATAGCCGTTTAAATGGATAAATAATCCATTTTCAAACAACACTCTATTATTGCGGATATACCAGGTATTGCTTTTTATCTCCTTGAAAAGGCAGTAGTGGTCTTCTTCATTTGACAGACCCAGAGACTCTCCCAAAGAATTGGTAATAAAATTCTGGTCTTCAATATAAGGAACAGAGTTGTTCAGGTTTCCCGAAGCACTTTCAAAAGAGTTATTATAGAGGGTCAGAACATATTCATTGCCGCATTGGTTGGAATAGGCATAAACATTTTCATTTACAGAACCATTGTGATCTATCAGGTCATATAGCCTGAAACGTTTGGCCGAGACATAGAGATACCGTTTTCTAAGAATGGGAAATATTTCTCTTTCGTGTCTTTCCACAAGAGCAGGATCGGGATATTCATCCCAGAGGGGTTTTTTAAATTCCATTCCGTACTTTTCTTTGTATCCTTCGATTTGTCCGTGACCAATCATGGGGAGTCCCGGCATGGTCAGCATCAGGGTCATGACTCCGAAGTATTTATCTCCCGTACCGAACTGAACGGCAGCTGTTTCCTCATCGGGATTGTTCATAAAATTTACAAAGCGTTTGAGGATTTTTCTGTCATAATTGAGAGTGTTTTTTATGGTTTCTCTGTATTTATTATTTTCTTCTTTCTTAAGCATGTTCA
>JAEINM010000429.1 GCA_016342385.1 Spirochaetaceae bacterium
TACCCTTTAGTATATGGATACTGAAAGGTTACTATGATTCTATTCCGGTAACTCTTGAAGAAGCCGCCATGATTGACGGAGCATCGAGAATGTATACATTTATGAAAATAATCCTGCCTCTGACAACTCCTGCCCTGGCCATTGCCTTTCTATTTAATTTCATGAATTCATGGAACGAGTTTATGCTGGCCAGAATTATGCTTCCCAAAGCGGAAATGTTCACATGGACTCTTGGTCTGCAATCTCTCCAGAGCCAGTATCATGCGCTGTGGGGTGTCTATGCGGCCTCTTCAGTCATGCTGAGCATTCCTGTAATCATTTTATTCTTATACTCCTCAAAATGGCTGGTGACCGGGCTGACAGCAGGCTCAGTAAAAGGTTAATATTAACTATGGCCATAACAATTAAAGAAGTAGCAGAACTAGCCGGAGTATCTCCATCAACAGTCTCACGAGTTATTCACGACAATCCTAAAATAAGTGAAGATACAAAAAAAATTGTTAACCAGGCCATGAAAAAACTAAAATACCATCCCAATGCTGTTGCCAGAAGTCTGGCCAATAGTTCAACGAAAACTATTGGCCTTATACTTCCAAACTCTTCAGATGATCTTTTTACCCGTCCTTTCTTTATTGAAGCAATGAGAGGAATCAGCATCTATTCTCAGAATAATAATTACAATCTCATGTATTGCTTTAGTAAAAGTGAAGAGGAAGAGGTAAAATTTATCAGAAACTATATCAATAGTGGCTGGGTAGATGGTATCGTTTTATTCACGGCGCGAAAAGATGATAAATGTATAGCCTTCCTTCAGGAGCGGGAATTCCCTTTTGTTGTTATCGGTCAACCGGAAAATGGCGATAATATTCTCTGGGTCGACAACGATAATGTTCAATCCATGTACAATGTGACAAGCTATCTTGTGGAAAAGGGATTTAGAGAGATTGCATTAATTACAGGTCCCGAACAATTTGCTGTCACACGAAACAGAAAAAACGGATATCTTCAGGCTCTGAAAGCAAGAGGATTAAAAAAAAATATGAATCTTATTCTGACAGGAGACTCTTTCTCTGAAGAAACCGGTTATAATTGCATGAAAGAGATTCTGGAATCCCCTGTAAAAGTAGAGGCTATTGCTGCTGCTGATGATTTTCTTGCCTTCGGTGCCATGAAAGCAATGAAGGAAAAAGATATTGAGTTGCCCATTGTCGGTTTTAACAACAGCCCGAGAAGTTCATTTCAGAGTCCCACCTTGTCGACTGTAGACATAAACCCTGTTCTTCTGGGGCAAAATGCCGCAGAGTTGTTAATTAAAAGCCTTAAGGGCAAGCTTATCCCCTTTAAAAATGTTATTGTGGGAACAAGATTAATTGAACGGGATACCACCGCCAAGTATTGAATGTCCTCCATATTGATGAGTATACTAATCCAGCTATGGCAAATATCAATTACAATAAAATAGAATTTATAACAAGCGCCGCCTATTACAAAAACCTCCCGGAAGACAAAGGTTACGAAGTGGCCTTTGCCGGTCGTTCCAATGCGGGAAAATCAAGTGCACTCAATGCTCTGACCAACAGGAAAAATCTGGCAAAAACGAGCAGTAAACCGGGGAAAACACAGCATATCAATCTTTTCAGACTCGATAAGAGCAGAATCCTTGTAGACTTACCGGGTTATGGTTTCTCTAAGGTCAATAAACAGGAGAAATCCCGCTGGAAGGGGGAACTCACAAAATATCTGACTGATAGACAATGCCTGAGAGGAATTGTTCTGGTTATGGATATCCGCCATCCCCTGACGGAACTGGATCAGGCTATGATTGAATTTGCAGAATCGACAAATAGAGATCTTCACATAATTTTGAACAAATCAGATAAACTGAAAAGGGGTAAAATAGCCTCGACAGTACTTAAAGTAAAAAAAACACTGAAAGATTCAACGATTAATATAACAATTCAACCTTTCTCATCTCACGATGGCAATGGTGTAAAAGAATTAAAACAAAAACTGAATGAATGGTACTCCCCTTCGGTGCAAACTGCCGGAGCAATTCACTCAGGGGACGATTAATCCTCCAGGATAATAATCTCCACTCTCCTGTTTCCGGCTCTCCCTTCCTCTGTGTCATTGGAATACAGCGGTTGTGTACCTCCAAGACCTGCATAGAGGAACCGATCTTCACTTATACCTCTCTCGACAAGCTCCTGGACAACTACTAATGCCCGTTCCAGAGAGAGTGTCTCTTGTGATTCCACCGAACCAATATCAGCTGTATGCCCCTTAACAAAAAATGTCCTCTCCTCTATTGTCTTTAAGGATTCTGCAATAGAGTCCAGAAGCCTCTTATCTTCGCTTAATATGACAGCCTGATCAGGAATAAAGTGCAGTCTGTTTAAGCTAAGAATAAGACCCTCATCAGATTGAGAAATATCTACATCATCCAGTAGATCATTTTCGATATCTGACCGGATCCTGTCGGCAAGTTGTCCTTTTTCCATACCTCTGATACCTTTGAAAAAGGTCAGGATGAAACCTGTTTTTTCCAGAGTCCCACCATTTGTAAATGTATGAAACTCTTTCATATTATCCCGGATAAGAATTGGTTTTCCCGTATCCAGTTCTATGATAATGGTGACATCGTGTGTACCTGAAATATTTTTAAGTGCATCATTCCCATTGGGATCATCGCCATGATTATACCTGACGGCATATTTTGCCCTGATATTATGAACATCTACACCGTTATATTTTCCAGTGCCCTCATAGATATATTGACAGTAAACTGGGACTATAGTCCGAGTATCATTCTGCAATATGACTTTTTCACTGTAGGCCTCCCAGCTATCACCTTTATGAAAAGATTCATTGCCGTAATTGGGAAAAGAGCGTAAAAGAGGATAAGTTTCATCTCTGCTGATAATCATCTCTCCACTGGAATACAGTGAAAAAGAGGTGTGATTAACTTCATCGACCTTAGACGCTTTTCTATATCCATCTCTAGTCAATTCTTCAAAAACATAAAATGTACCATCTACAGAATAGGATCCATTTCCCTCCGGGGTCACATTCAGAACGCCCCTATTCTCATTATACACATGTCCCTTATAGACTCCATTAACCCTGATTCTGTAATCAGAGCGCTCGATAAGTTTATATTTCTCATCGGGAATAACACTAAAAAAAATACCACTCTGGCCGTACAGTGAAAAAAGTGAAATAAAAATTACCATGGTCAAATGTTTTCTCATATTTAATAGTATAACACTTGAAATTTTTCTACAGGCACAGAAAATAGATATATGCAGAGAATAATCCTCGCGGGAATCAAACACAGCGGCAAATCGACTATTGGCTGGAACCTTTCAGCACATCTGAATCTATATTTTGCAGATCTCGATGATCTGATTTTACGGGACACAGAGAAATATGAAACCGTAAGACAGCTCTATAGGGAACTCGGAGCTGAGGGATTTCAAAGACAGGAAAAAGAAAGTCTGAAACTTTTTCTCCAGACCTATGAAAATAAATCTTTTGTTTTATCTCTGGGAGGAGGTACTATCGAAAACAAA
>JAEINM010000430.1 GCA_016342385.1 Spirochaetaceae bacterium
TATAGATTCTGCTAATGCTGTGGTCATTATTTGAATTCCTTGTCATTTTCTGAATAGCTTGTAAGATTTGAAGGATCAAACCAGGTGTCCAGAAATTCTTGAGTTAATATTGTGTTCTCAGAAATCAGTTTTTTTAATTCTTCCAGGTTTCCAGGTTTTATCTCCTGTATTATGGGAACAAGTTGTTTAACATTGTCGTATCCGATAACCTGTCTCAATGTATTGACCAGTGCGGGAGAGGTGAGAAGGTTGGAATTTATTTTCTCCCGGTTTACGATCATTTGAGGAAAAAAATTAACGGTTAAAGAGTTCAGAGCCTTATTCATCCTGGAGTGAAGGTCTATAAAAGCTTCTGCAATAAAGGGGATAAATGCATTGAGCTGCAGCTGACCTTCTGTTGTATAGTCATTGATTTTCAGGCAGTCATATTTTATGGAAATACACAGGCCCTTTATATATTCCAGTAAAATGGGATTGCTTTTGAAAGGCATAATGGTTGAACCGTACTGGATCTCTTTATGAGTCATTTCACCGCAGAAAGAAGATGTGTATAAAAGGAGATCATTGGTCATTTTTCTTAAATTCAGGGCAATGAGCTGAAATCCCGACGCTACTTCGGCCAGATTATCCTTACTGCTGATCTCATCGATCAGATTCTGACTGCGGCATAGAGGCAGACCTGTTATCTGTCTCAAGTTCTTTTCAGCTTTGAACACATATTTTCTGGGTGCACTGAAACAGGTCCCTATTGCCGTCCCGCCAAGTGCTATGGTCCGCAGACGTTCCTTGAGTTTATTCAGTCGCCAGCGGTCTCTTTCAATCGATCCGGCCCATCCTCCGAAAATCTGGCCCAGTGTAATGGGCAGAGCATCCTGGAGTTCTGTTCTTCCGATCATCAATAGCTGATCGTACTTTGTTTCCGAAATAACTAGTATTTCCTGAAGTTCAATGATCAATTTTTCGGTTTTTTCCAATTGTCTGTAAACCATTATTGTCACAGCCGTTGAGAGAGTGTCGTTTGTTGACTGATACCTTGCGATATCCTCCAGCCCATCGATCTTTGTGGAGGAGTCTCCCATTTTAGCATTTGTCAGAGAGGCTATGACTTCATTGATATTCATATGGAGGCTTGTTCCGGCCCCTCCCTGTTCGAGGGGGAGAGGGAACTGATCCTTATGCTCACCTTGAATGATTTCATCAACAGATTCAATGAGTTTTTCATACAGGATCTTATCATATAGTTTAAAACAATCCTGTTGAGCCATAAGAGCTGCTTTTTTCACTTCTCCATATGCCCTGACAAGTTCAAATGGTGTCTGCCTCTGTCCAAAGGAATTTAAGGCTTTAGTCGTTTCATTTCCGTATAATGTATTCATATTTCTACAGGTATATATCCCTTTTCCCGGATTTTACTTCATTCACAGACTTTAGAATCATCTCTTTTACTGATTCTGACTCTATATTTTCAATAATAGATTCAATTAGTTTAAAACCTTTTTCCCTTAATTCCCCGGGAGCAAAATCCAAGAGATATTCCCCATAGGAGACCAGTCCGTTGGGCATACAGAATTTTTTGATCAGTCCTGGTTTGGCCAGATCCATAAAGTCATTTCCCACTCTTCCTTTTCTGTAACAACCTGTGCAGAAGGAGGGAATAAAACCGCTATCGGTCAAATTGCTGATTACTTCTTCTAAAGACCTGTGATCGCCGAGAGAAAACTGTTTGTTCTCTTTTTCTCCCGAAAGAGAATAACCGCCCGGTGTTGTTCTTGATCCTGCCGAAACCTGACTCACACCATATTCAAATAATTCATTTCTAATCTCAACAGATTCTCTGGTTGAGAGGATAATTCCCGTATAGGGCATGGCTATTCTGATAATGGAAATGATTTTTCTGAACTCATCGTCGGAAACAGGAAAGGGAACCTCTTGGGAAATTGCAGATCCCGGAGCCGGTTCCAATCGGGGAACACTGACCGTGTGGGGTCCGCATCCAAAATGTCTTTCCAGTTCGGCGGCGTGCTCCATTAAGGCAATGACTTCATATTTGTGATCCGCCAGGCCAAAGAGTACACCGATTCCCACATCATCTATTCCCGCTTCCATGGCTCTGTGCATGACATTCAACCTGTAGTTGTAATCACTTTTTTTCCCTGTGGGATGATATACCTTGTAGAGCTCGGGATCATAGGTCTCCTGAAAGCAGGTATAAGTTCCGATATTGGCTGTTTTTAATGTTTTAAAGTCATCAACATCCAGAGGGGCTATTTCAACATTAATTCTTCTTATTTTTGCACCATTGACTTCAGCGCTGTAAACGGCTTCTATTGCATCCATTGTATAAGATAAAGGATAATGTCCCGATTCTCCTGAGAGGAGAAGGACTCTCTTGTGGCCCTCTCTTATGAGAGATTCTGTGTCTTCCCTTATCTGATCCATATTGAGTTTGATTCTGTGAATATCTTTATTAGCGGCTCTGAAGCCGCAGTACAGGCAATTATTTGTGCAGTGATTCCCGGCATACAAAGGAGCAAAAAGAACCATTCTCTTACCATAGATTTCATTCTTTACCTTAGCAGCTGTTTTCAGAAGGAGATTAATACTCTCCCTGTCATCTATTGCCAGCAGCTGAGCGGCTTCTTCTGTTGACAGGCCATTGAGCTTTTCTGCTTTAGTCAAAATTTCCAGTAATCTTTTTTTATCCGGTCTGGCGGAATTCACCAGTTTGTTTATCTTTTCATAATCCAGAAAATTATCAGTCGTCGTCGCTGTCATCATCATCGTTCTCCCTGTATTTTGTCAGCATGGATTTAACCTTTAAACCGGGCAACCGACCCAGTTTTCCTGTTAGTGCTCCAATCTGATCCGTAGAACCTTCTACTATGAGAGAGATGATATTGATGTTTTTATCTGAAAAGGGGAGGCCCTGTCTAGCTCTGATAATTTCGTGAAATTCAGAGGCAATCAAATTCATTTTGGGAATTGATTCTCTATTATCAGCTAGAATAGCCACTATTCCGATTCTCTTTTCCATTAGTAAACCTCTGGATCAGTTTTATAATTGATTTCCTTGAAACTGATAAATCAGGTTCGCAGATTATGTGCAATATAAATATTTTTTTATCTATTGTCAACAGGTAAAAAAAAGAGGCTGGAATCCAGCCCCTTTATTTAGTTCTTTGCTCTTGTCACTATCCATAAGGCAGATAAGATAACAAGATGTGGTGAGACTTCAGCTAACCAGGGAATGAAATCCGGTTCAAATAAGTTATTAAGAAAAAAACTCATAGCAATTCTAACAGCCCAGAAAATAAAAATAACAAGCATGGCTATAGAAAGGAATCTGCCGGGTAAACCGGAAAATAGAGATAGAAGAAGTAATACTCCGGCCACCAGTTGCAGAACGGCAAATAAGACGGGAACTATATCATTACTTTTTCCGAATAAATTATTAACTGATCTTCCGATCTGGGCAAAGTCCGAGTTGTAGTCTGTTAATCCCACAATACCTATGGCGATAAACATCAAAGACAGACTCAACTGCAGAAAAAACATGGAATCGACTGATTTT
>JAEINM010000431.1 GCA_016342385.1 Spirochaetaceae bacterium
AGGAGTATGAAATGAAAAGAGTCTCTCTCGTCAGTCTATTAATAATTGGTCTTGTTTTAATGTTTACAGCATGTGGACAGTTTAAACAGACAGAAGAAGTGAATGTAAGAATGGATCTTACAAAACAATCCACTTTGGAAAAAATCATTGCCTCCGGTGAACTGAGACATGGTTTTGAAGCTGGTTATATGCCTTTTGAAATGGTCGATAAAAACGGTGAATTTATCGGATTTGATATTGATATGGGTAAAAAAATGGCTGAAGCCCTTGGTGTAAAATGGGTTCCCGTTAATACCGCATGGGATGGTATCATTCCTTCACTGATGACAGATAAATTTGATATTATTATGAGTGGAATGACAGTAACTCAGGAACGAAATATCAAAATTAACTTTGTTGAACCTTATATTGTTATCGGTCAGGCCATAATCGTAAACAGCAAACTTGCCGGGAAGGTAAACAGCTATAAGGATTTAAACAGTCCTGAATATACAGTTATTTCCAAACTTGGAACAACAGGAGAGCAGGCTGTTAAGAGTATGCTCCCTAAAGCAACATACAAAGCCTTTGAAACTGAGTCGGAAGGGGCAATGGAAGTTCTTTCGGGAAATGCCGATGCTTTTGTTTATGACCTGCCTTATATGGAGCTGTTTATGACTCAGAGAGGTGATAGTGGTTCAATCTTTCTCTTAAACAAACCCTTCACCTATGAGCCTCTTGCCTGGGCTATCAATAAAGGTGATCCCGATTTTCTTAACTGGCTCAATAACTTTATGAAGCAGATAAAAAATGACGGAACATATGATGCGATCTATGATAAATGGATCCGAAGTGACGCCTGGTTAGCAGAAGTAGAATAAATAATCCTATAGAGAGCTGCCGGGAAGGTTTTTTCGGCAGCTTTTTAAATTACATAAGAAGTTAAATAATGTTTAAAAAAATACAATCCATATTCAAGGTAAAACACCATTTGTCATGGTACCTGGGTATTGCAGCACTGATTCTTGTTATTACAGCCTCTATTATTATGATCCTATCAGCTTCCAGGCAAATTAATTATGCCTGGCAGTGGTACAGAGTTCCCGACAGGTTTTTTTCCAGTGAAGTTATAAAATCGGACACTAGGGGAGAAATTTCCCAGATAACAATTGAAGGCAGTATCGCTGTTATCAATGTAAAAACTGAAGATGGCACTGAGGTTTTCAGAGTTCCCGAAAGTGAGCTTCTTCTCAAAAGAGGAGACTTTGTCGCACCCGGGACTGTTCTGGCAGAATCAAAGTCATTAAAAGCCGGAATGCTGATCAGAGGATTGCAGTTAACCTTATTAATCAGCTTTTATTCTTCTATTTTCGGAATAATTATCGGCCTTTTCGGAGGTCTGGCCCGGGTTTCAAAAAATCCCGGTATTAAAGGGCTTGCCACTATTTATGTGGAAATAATCCGGGGCTCTCCCCTGATGGTTCAGATCCTCATCTGGTATTTTGTTGTGGGAACACTGGTTAATGACAATCTGGCCATGATGGAAATGGCCACGATTCCTCCCCTTGGCTGGGGTATAATTTCACTGAGTATCTTTGCCGGTGCTTATGTTACAGAGATTATTCGCGGAGGTATTGAATCAATACCCAAGGGACAGATGGAGGCGGCCAGATCGAGTGGTATGTCATATATGCAGGCTATGATTTACATCATACTGCCACAGGCCTTTAGAATCGCGATCCCCGCTTTAACGGGGCAGTTTATCAGTTTAATTAAAGATTCATCTCTTCTGGGTATAATCTCTTTGAGAGAACTGACAAAAACCAGCCGGGAAATTGTTTCCAGTACTATGATGACATTCGAGTTCTTTTTAATTCTGGCTGTCCTCTATCTGGTATTAACATTTCCCCTCTCTCTGATTGTAAAATATCTAGAAAATAAGGTTAAAATAAAATGATAAGTGCACAAAATTTATACAAGACTTTTCATTCCCCTCATGATGTTCCTGCCCTTGTAGATGTCTCTGCTGAAATTGCAGAGGGTGAAGTGGTTGTGGTCATCGGCCCTTCGGGATCGGGGAAAAGTACATTTTTGCGATCCTTGAACTGTCTGGAAGAAGTCGACTCCGGGAAAATTGTTATAGATGGCATAGAGGTTCGTCATAAAAAGACAAACATCAATAAAATCCGGGAAGAGGTTGGAATGGTCTTTCAATCTTTCAATCTCTATCCCCATAAAACAGTTCTGCAGAATGTGACAATTGCCCAGGAAAAGGTGAGAAAACGGTCTAAAAAAGAATCGGAGAAAATTGCCAGAGCTCTTCTTGAAAAAGTCGGCATTTCTGATAAAGCCGATGCCTATCCCGATAATCTTTCAGGAGGGCAGAAGCAGAGAGTTGCCATAGCCAGATCTTTAGCTATGAATCCGAAAGTGATGCTTTTTGATGAACCCACCTCAGCTCTGGATCCGGAAATGATTGGTGAAGTTCTCGATGTTATGAAAACTCTGGCAAAAGAGGGGATGACTATGGTCGTTGTCACCCACGAAATGGGTTTCGCCAAAGAAGTGGCCGACAGAGTCATATTTATGGATTTCGGTAAAATTATCGAGGTGGGGACACCGGATCATTTTTTCACAGAACCAACTCATGATAGAACAAAACTCTTTTTGAATCAGATTCTTTAGGACTTGTTCAAAAACGTACAGAATTTGAATTACTCCAGATTTTGAAGATAGAGATAACTTACCCCAAGCCCCTAAGCCCCCCGGCCCCCTGAAAGAAAGAGGAGATTCAAGTATAAAGGAAGCTCCTTTCGGGGTTTAGGGGGCTCATTTTATCAGAAATGATAAAATATTATTGCCATTGATAAAATTCCCACCTAGTATTTATAAAATCACAGTTGTGATAATTTTCGTATCTCTTTTTATAGTAACAAGATATGGTTGAAAATAGTTTTATGGGAATAAATGGCACAAACATTGCAATATTGTTTCTATCTATAACTTTTAGGAGAATACAATGAAAAAAATAATGATTTACCTATTGATGCTTGTCTTTATGTCCAGTTTCGTCGTGGCAGAAGAAAGCTCTTCCGAAACGGAAGAGCTCAAAAAGAGACTTGAAGAGCTTGAGACTCTGACAGAAGAGATGGAAGTTGAACTCGATAGAATCCGCCGGGATGAGGCTGAACCCACAGAGGAAGAAGTCCTGGTTCAAAAAGTTCAATGGGGAATAAAATCGGGTTTGGAAATTAGCGGAGGCATTATGGGCACGGGAGCTCTGGGAACTGTTGGTTTTGCTTTCCCAAAAATCTCTTTTGGAAAAGAAGACAATAAAAGTTATCTAGGAATTACTATTAAAGCTTCAATCGTCTCCGATTCTATTCCGGCAAGAATCTTTGATGATAATGGCGTTCTTGTTGCAGAAGATTCGCGCTTTCATATTCTTGGAGGGCCATCCTTGACTTTTGGAAGTCCTATCTTCTTGAATTTCGTCCGTATTTATGGAGGGTTTGACCTCTATGGAGGAACGATGCTCACTGTAGATAATCCCTATTCGGGAAATCTGTTTTTAGGTGGAATCG
>JAEINM010000432.1 GCA_016342385.1 Spirochaetaceae bacterium
GAAAATGAAATGATGGAAAAATATTTTTTTATGCAAAGGATTGCATTGATTGGATATTGGGGGGGCAGGGGACGGTCGCGACCGTCCCGTACGCGACCGTAAGATCAAATAATATTCCCATTGACATGATATGGAAAAAAATTATTCCTCTATGGCAAGAAATAAATCCAGGGGAATCTCTATTTCCATTATTTCCCCTGGGGCTGTTTCAAGTCCCAGTATTATGAGGGCATCGCCGTGTCTGGGGAATTTTTCCAGAAATACGATTAATCCCGATGCGGGTTTATCTGGAGTTACACGTATTTTATTGGAAAACATGTTTCTTCTGGTCAGCTGATGGGCTTTCTCTTCATGTTCGGGGTTTTTCAGATATGTTGACCATTCTTGCAGTAATTGGCTGGGGTATTTTGACTGTCCCGAGGTTTCTCCTACGTGAAGGAGTATATTCCTGAGGTCCAGTTCTACATCGGATTTTTCTGTAGTAATATTCAGTTGAAAGACAATCGATTTTTTAGGGGTGATTTTTCCCGGATAATCGGCAAAAACATTCCCGCCCTTTTTCCCGAATTGTTTATTCAGGTCATCATCTGAAATAAAGGCCAAGGATATGGTTATATCTTCCGATGTGATTATGACCGGTTCTGAAGAGGCCATTTTGCTTTCCGGTTTTGATGAACAGCTGAATAAGATAAATAAAAGTGATATGGCGAGTAAGAGCAATAAATTTTTATTCAATGAAAGTCTCCTATGGTATAGCATTGTGATACCGCAGCCCATTATATGCCATGCTTGTGTTTAAAACAATAAAAAAACCCCACCAGAAGTGGGGTTTGTTATATAAAGTCTTTAAACTTTTAAATTAGAATGCAATTCCTGCAGAAAGGTAAATGTCTCCGAGGTCAGTTTCATCAACATCGTTACCGAGCATGTCATCAGCATTTTCCCATCCAATTGTGAATGTTACGTTGTCAACAAGTTCTGTGAAAGATACATCTGCATAAGCAGTCAGGATTTCTGCACTGCTGTAAGAAGCACCAGCATTTGCAGCAACACCGGAGTTGATAGTAACTGTTAAGTCAGCACCAACTTCCCAAGCAATGTCAGTTGTCAGGTCATAAAGACCAACATAAACATCAGCTGTCAGCATATCGTTAGCAAAACCAAGAGTCAATTTTGTATCGAGGTCATCTTCAGCATATCTTGCATCAACACCAACTGTTAAAGGAGAGAGGTCAAGAGAAACTGAAAGACCAGCTTCGTATGTGAAATCACCAGAAAGAATAATTCCGTCAAAAGCAGCAGTTATAGTTGCAGGAGCAACACTGGCACCAACTTGTACAGCAATTCCAATTTCCTGGTCAGCTTCATAACCGAAAGCACCGGCGAAAGCCACGTCTACAGTTACAGGAGCAAGGTCAAGACCTAAGTTTGCACCAAGAACAACACCATCTATCTGATCATTTTCGTAGTCACCAGCAGTTGCAAATTCAACAGCGATTGTAGCAGGAGCCATAGTTCCACCAATAGTTAAGCTACCGGCAACATCATCTGGTTCACTGTATTCGAAAGGATCATTGTCAACACCAGCAACATAGTCAGCGTCAAAGTCAGCTTCAGACTGAAGCATTACATAAACGTTTCCGTTTGTAATTCTTGCAGCTACATCAGGAGTAGTAACAAGGTAATCTTCATCAACGATTTCTCCAGCATCCCAGTCACCATCGTCTCCAAGATCTTCATCCCATTCATATCTCCAGTAACCATAACCTTCTTCAGCACCACTGTTCCATTTTAAAGAAGCACCAGTCAGTTCGATAACACCATACCAGTTACCTTCACCCATTGATTCACCATCAAGTGCACCAACAGTTAAAGTAATGTCTGAACTTACTTCACTAAGCAGTCCGTAAGATTCAAGATCGAGGTTATACCCAAAAGAAGTTGTTGCGTCACCAGAAATAGCAACTTCAACTTCAGCAAAAACAGGAGCAGCAAGCAATGCAATTGCCGCTACAAGCATAAAAGCTTTTTTCATTTTTTTCTCTCCTAATAATTCCGGTTTAAGACCGGTAAACTTTATTTAGATAAAGTGATGGTACGTTCTGATTGTGTTGGAATAATGAAGATAGAGTGAAGATTATATGAAGACGTAAAAAAAACAATATATTAAGAAACAAACTTATAGAACTATATGTTCTGTTTTTTCTGTAATAACGAATAATTGAGGCTTAAAACTATATAGAAAAATAAAATAAAGTTTTATGCCTCTTCTCCCGAAGTTTTAAAAATACACATCTTTAGTAAGTGTTTAAATTAAATGATTGGTATGTTCTCTTTGTGTGATATGTGTGAAGAGTTTGTGAAGAACCTGCAATTGTAATGACGAAAAAACTAAAAAGAACCTTTCTAAAATAATATCTGATCGAAATACTCTTTATTCTCTGTATAAAAATTCAGATAAGAACCGAACTGCAGCACACTTGAGAACTCACCTCTGTCAAATAGCATTGTCATGGAAATGGTCATTTTAAGTGTTTTTTCATCAAGGACTGTAAATTGAAGAGTCGGAGTACCTTTGAAATCAAAAATATGAACAGAATCAGGTATAATATAGGCATTACTATTAATCAGTTGCCAGCTTAGAAACTGATAGGGATTCTCAGGAAGGTTTTTTCCGGGAATTGTCTGAATAGTAAAATGTGAGAATCGTTCGCCCCCAATGTTTAAAGTCGCTGTATTGATCTCATTGTTGATGTTCCAATTTCCATCCAGTGGAATTTTTATCCCATCAAATATAGCCGGAGCATCATCACTATCGGGTATGACTGAAGCAGGGCTATTGTCGTAACCCGTATCCAATCCTGTAAAATCCCGGATAATTGTATCATTTTCTCCCTTTAGAGTTCCAAATCGTACTAGTTTAAGTGAGTTTGTTTTATTATTTATATCAATACGGCTGAGTAAGCCGGTCAGGGGGATCCAATAGGCGAATTCGTATTCAAAAGTCGTATCTAGAGAGCTCCATTTTTTACGGAGTTGGATATTTTCGGGAAAGCTCTGAACCTCAACGTCTTTTCTGCTGTTTAGCAAATCGAGGAAATCCGATTGAGCTAACAAAATATCAACATTTGACAGTTCTCCGGTTTTCATACTGATTTTATCAATTCCATATAAACCGTTGTTATCAGCAATTCTGAGATTAAAATCGTTCATTTCATAATTATCTTTATTAAAGGTCTTTATGTAAAAACTCTGGTCTCCTATATATAATATAGAAATTATGAGCTTTTTAGCGGCAAAGCTGTTTTCATATATGACATAATCTCCTGCTGTGGGAGATGTTAGAACTTCCGAGTCAGCGAGGTTTAATAAATCACTGTAAAAATTATCATCCTGATTGTCCTGAGCCGATAGTGAAGTCATGCTGAAAATTAATAGAATAGTGAGTACTGATATTGTTATTTGTTTTACGGTCATAATTTTTCCTTAATCTGTTAATTGTATATATCATAGTTTTATTAAAAAAAAAAGTT
>JAEINM010000433.1 GCA_016342385.1 Spirochaetaceae bacterium
TAGAAGCTCTAAATCCTGGTGAATATTTCATATAGTTTCTGCCCTCCTAGTGGCGAAAACTATCTTGACACTCTATGAGGGCCATTCCAGTGGTCTTGAACAACTGCTATATGCAAGGATAAAAACAGCTACAATAATTACAGTATAAATTTTGGTAAATTGCATAAAAGGTCCTCAATAAAAAAACATTCTAGCATATAATTTGAATTCCTAAAATAACAATCCAGAAAAGTAGCTTTAACCACAATCGAATTGAGTGAAGGTAAATAAAAACCGGATATATACATGATGCATTGCCAATAATTGTATTCTTTTATTTAATTACTATACAAAATATAAGTTCTTCAAAAAATCAATATTGTTATCTTGTAGTTCTGATTATCTGATTTTTTCTAACAAAGAGCATAAAGATGCTTTTAAGAGAAATAATTTTTATATGAATTCAATCAGATAAGAACCTGTCTGGTGATTATCCTTAGAAGATGAAGCGGTTTTGTATTCTAGAATACAAAGGAAAATATGATAAATATTTATTACAAATTTAAATGCCCTTCATCCAGCGCAATGTTGCGATTGAAAATGAATCCATCATGGAAAATTGGAAACGTCAGATCCCTATCATAAATTGAAGATCACATAATATATCAACAGAGTTATAGTAGTCTCAACATCTATCTATTTCATTCCTCGAAGATCCTCCAATGATTGCACCAAAGCATTTATCACTTTACAGCAATGACAACTTTTATAGGTTGGAATTGCTTCAACCTATTTCAATAATTCTGTAGTACGATTACGATATTGTAGTTTATCAAATTACTCTGAACATATTATTGCCTTTTGGCTAAAGAATTCTCAAAAACAGAAAAGACAAAAAACTCACTTAAACAAAGGGAAACTACAAATCGACAGAAAGCATTTAAAAAGCAAAAAAAAGAAGCAAATCTGATTAATAGGTTTTAATATTGTATAAAGAGGATTCCATAAAAAAAATATGAATAAAAATTCTGAAGACAAATCTGATGCAAAGAATACAGTTACAAGCGAATATTATGATTCAATCTCTCCGGATATTAAAAGCATACGCAACAGATTGCTCAACAAAGGGTTAGTATACTTTGCCATTATAATACCTTTTGCCTTGGGAACGTCTCTCTCCCGGGTCATAGAGTTTGGCTGGAATCCTGTTTATTTTATTCATTTTTCGGTAGTAGCCTGTATAGAAATCAGTACTTTATTTCGGAATCGTTTACCCTATAGATTGAAAGCTTCTGTATTACTGGGTGCTTTTCTGGTTTTGGGAATAGCTGGTCTTTTAGCTTTTGGTCTTGTGGGCGGTGGATTACTTGTTCTCGTCATTTTTTCTATCATGGTTGCCATTGCCTTTGGTACACGAGCCGGAATAGTTGCCTGTATCCTTGATGTCATTTTATTGGTGACTGTAGGATATTTTATCTGGACAGAACGCATCATTTTTCCTTTTAATATTAATACCTATGCCACTGCCCTCAATTCCTGGCTGGTAATGGGAATTATCTTTTTTATGTTTGTTCCTGTTTTAATTCTCTCCATGGGGATCATTCACAAGTCGCTGACATCTTCTCTGGCTGAGCTACAGGAAAGTCATGCAAAAAACAGAAGGATGGTGGATAATCTTGTGGATAGTTTTCTCTATCGCCATAATACAAAGGGAATTTTTACTTATGTTTCTTCATCTATCACAAAAGTTCTCGGTTATTCGGCTGAAGAATTTCTCACTCACATTTCGGAGTATCTGACAGATCATCCTGTCAATCAGAAGGTGAGTATATATACAGAACAGAGTATTCTTGGAATACAGCAGCCCTCCTATGAAATTGAGATTATTCATAAAGATAATAGTATCCGGTGGCTGGAAGTTTCGGAAATTCCCGTTTTTGATGCAACGGGGAATGTTGTAGCCGTAGAAGGACTGGCTCACGATATAACAAAACGGAAGAAATATGAAGAAGAATTGAAATCGCTGCAGATCTACCTTTCCGATATAATCGACTCTATGCCTTCTATGCTGATCGGTGTTGATTCTGATGGACAGATTACCCAGTGGAATAAAGAAGCTGAAAATATTACAGGAATAAAAACAGTCACCGCACTTAATAAATACATCCCGGACCTGATCCCCCGCCTGGAACCGGATATGCCTCTGGTAAAAAAAGCCATTAAAACAAAAGTGGTTCAATCTGCTTCAAGACATAATGTTGATGATAAGGGAATAAAGGTATCTGAGGATGTAACTGTATATCCGGTAAAATACGCTAAAAAAGAAGGGGCTGTTATCCGCATAGATAATGTTACTGAAAAAGTTCGCCTAAAAGAGATTATGGTGCAGAGTGAAAAAATGCTTTCTGTCGGTGGACTTGCCGCGGGAATGGCTCATGAAATCAATAATCCCCTAGCTGGAATGCTGCAGACAGCCAGTGTCATGTCTAATCGACTGATGAATAAAATCGATAACCCAGTTAGTCAAAAAGCGGCTGAAGAGGCAGGAACTGATACTAAAGCGATCAAAACCTTTATGGAGAAAAGAGACATCCCGAAAATGATAAATTCAATCAAAGAATCGGGGGAGAGGGTATCAGAGATCATTAGAAATATGCTCAGTTTCTCCAGGAAAAGTGAAGCTGTTTTCTCCTCTCATAATTTATGTGAGCTTCTCGATAAAACTCTCGGCCTGGCTTCCACCGAATTTGATCTTAAAAAGAAATTCGATTTCAAACAGATCTCTATTACAAAGGAGTATGAAGATAATCTTCCATTAGTTGTCTGCGAATCATCTAAAATCCAGCAAGTCTTTTTAAATCTGCTGCGCAATGGGTCTCAGGCCATGCAGGAAGCAGGAATAGTTAATCCTGGATTTACACTTCGAATTTACAGGGATAAAGAAAGAAAATACATATCAATTGAAATAGAAGACAATGGTCCGGGAATGACAGATGACATCCGCAAGCGGATCTTTAAACCTTTTTTTACAACAAAACCTGAAGGAATAGGGACTGGATTGGGGTTGAGTGTCTCTTATTTTATTATTACAGATAATCACAAAGGGGAAATGGTTGTAGAGTCAACTCCCGGAATAGGGACAAAATTTATAATTAGGCTACCAGTATAGTGTCTTTTTTGGGTTGATATTCAGATCTATATAATTGCTCTCTCCTGAAATTGTGAAAGTCGACGTTGCCAATAGAGAAGTCTTGAAGGTTTAACGATGTTCAGATGGTTTACTGCTCTTCTAGGGAGTTTATCATAATGAAAATAAAAGTCATTCTCTGCTTTCAACATTGATTGTGCTTTTTGCAAATTCATTTGACGTTTTTTATATCTCATTTTCTTTTTTTTAAAGCATCAGAGTGAATATCAAATCTTTTCGATCAATGTATATAGTTATGAATATTGAAAAAGTATTGCAGAAAGAAAGTGGAACATATTTCAGTTTCGGCAGTGTCTAATATAGAAGTATTTCTACATTAGTCGAAAAAACTATAGCA
>JAEINM010000434.1 GCA_016342385.1 Spirochaetaceae bacterium
ACAGTATATGGAAAAAGCAAATGTCTCTATTACCAAATGCGCCGGATATAATGAAAAGGATGTTTTTCACGCTGTTTCCCAAGCTGTCAATCTGGCCGGCGGATTTCCGGATGTTAAAAATAAAACTGTTCTGCTAAAACCGAACCTCCTCTTTGCAGTTGCTCCCGAAAAAGCTGTCACAACACATCCTGCAGTTTTAGATGCTGTCATAAAATTGATCAAAACAATGAATCCTAAGAGGATAATCGTAGGAGATTCCCCGGGTGTGGCATCAATGGATCTTGTGGGGAAAAAAAGCGGGATTAAAGAGGTTGTAGAAAAGAATGGAGTTGAATGGGTTGAATTTAATACACCGGCTTTACTGGAAAATGCCGGGGGGAAAATTCAGAAACAGTTTTTCCCGGCTAAAATTGTCTGTGATTCTGATGTCATTATTTCCCTGCCGAAACTGAAAACTCATGAAATGATGTATTACACAGGTGCGATGAAAAACCTTTTTGGTGTTATTCCGGGATTAAACAAATCCAGGTTTCATTTTAATTTCCCTGAAAAGGATGATTTCGCCACTATGATAGTGGATTTAAACATTGCCTTAAAACCCTCATACGCCATAATGGATGCCATTGTGGCTATGGAGGGGCCGGGACCTGGAAGTGGATATCCAAAAGAACTGGGGCTTATTCTGGCTTCTTCTAATATACTCGCTCTTGATGTGACAGCAGCCGATCTGATCGGATATGACCCCATGAGTATTCCCATATTAAATATCGCCATGGAGAGCCGTTACTGGCTCCAGTCAGGAGATGAGATACAAGTATGCGGAGAAAATATAGATTCTGTACGTCCGGAGCATTTTAAGAGAGTAAAAGTCTTAAAAGATACGGGCTTTATCAAGAGAATATTCCCGGAATTTATATACAAATTTATTAAAGATCTCTATGTTCCAAGACCTTTCTTCTCACGCAGGAAATGTATCGCCTGTGGAAAGTGTATAAAAATTTGTCCCGCTGATGCCTTAAATCTCATAGGAAAAAAGGATAAAAAATACATCTTAATAGACTATGATAAATGCATCCGTTGTTATTGTTGCCATGAAGTCTGTCCTGCTGATGCAATCAGAATAGGAAGAATCTGATTTTTATAGTATAAAAAAACCTGATCTCTCCTGTTCAATAACAAACCAGGTTCCTGTTGCCGCATTGGCAATAGTTGTAATAAAACGCAGGGAGATTTCGGAGACCTTCCCTGCCTGCTCTCTTTCAAGAATATCTTTTTCTACAAGATAATCACTGATTCTCTCTATCGTTTGCTCTCTCTGTTCCTCATTATCTTCCCCAATATAGGCAATAACTTCTGCTTTTATTGATACTCTCTCATCCCGGTCCTTGGGAAAGGCTGAAAATACCAGGATTGAACCGGTTTTGTCCTCCAGTTTATATACAAGTAAATCTGTAAAGGGGATTCCGGCCTTAAAGACCACTTGTCCCCGCAATCTCACAGTCTTACCATTATAGCGTGTGGGACTATCTTTTATCCTGATGATTGAAACAGCAGAAACAGGACCGATAATTATAATTAACAGGACAATAAACAGGTATTTTTTCAAATGTTTTTTCATATAATCTCCATTTTGGGCAGTTAAATGTATTTTCGGCATTAAAAATAGAAATGAAAATATGAAAATTTTCATTTTTACTTTATTCTTTATAGTGGGAGTAGAAAATGAACATGAAAATGAGAGATGAAATCACAGAATTCTGTTCACCTGGTTGTGACAGATATGATTTTCTCATTAGGTGGCTTACCAGAGAGGAAATTACTCACAGTGTCATTCCCACCGGTCAAGCCCGACATATAATGATTCGCCTGGATAAAGAAAGGCCCTACCTGAAGAGATTTTATATTAAAACATTAGTGGCACATTATGATCGCGTACAGGGAACTCCCGGAGCCAATGATAATAGTGCTTCTGTATTTGAGCTGCTCTATTCTATTAAAAAACTCAAGACTCTTAAGCAGGCTCATAATATTCAGATTATACTGACAGACAAAGAAGAGCTGGATGATAGAGATTCAGTAGTCAGTCAGGGAGCCTACCAGTTAGCTCATCTATTCCGTGAGAAAAATATAAGGAACTGCATATTTTTTGTATTTGATATGTGTGGGATCGGAGATACCCTGATCTCCGGCAGAGCCGGTCTGCAACTGTTAAAGTCCAAGTATGATAATGAAGTACGATTCAGAAAACTATATAATGATATGATAAATTTTAATTCTTCTCTGGCGGATCTTTTTTTAAGTTTCCGTGATGGTGAGTTTTTTCATCTCAATTCTCTTTTCTCCGATGATCTCGGTTTTCTCTTAAACCGCTACCCTGCTTTACAGATTTCAGTGCTGCCCTATGAGGAGGCGATAGCAATGAAAAGAGATCTTTTTAGAATCAAACCTGAAGAATGGAAAAAATTAACTGACAAGGGGATACTTTCGGCTGAATACAGATTTTTTTTAAAAAATATCCTACCCGCCTCTTGGAAAAACAATCATGGAAGTGATGATACAGTTGAACATCTGACAGAATCGGCATTCACTGTGATTGACGAATTTATCCTTGAACTGGCACATTATCAGATACCTTACGGAGAGAATAACTCATGAATGGGCTTCAAACAT
This sequence comes from Spirochaetaceae bacterium, assembly GCA_016342385.1. GTDB lineage: Bacteria > Spirochaetota > Spirochaetia > DSM-2461 > DSM-2461 > Spirochaeta_F. Next base: position 2,671 of record JAEINM010000434.1, read on the forward strand.
TAAAACTGAATAAAAAGGCCTATAAATTATACCAGAAGGCAAAAAAACTGAATTCCTGGTCTCATGAAACCCGGACCTTCATGATCAATTCATCGAAATATATTCCCATAAGCAGCAGGGAACTAATTGATTTATTTGAAATTCTGATTTTTGTTGTGGAAAAAACCCGGATATTCCCCAGTGAAGCACAATTTAGAATTAAGCTGAATAACAAGGTGATTTACCTCAATAGTTCTGGAGATTTTCTGGAACAGCGCTTAATTGTGGAAGATACAAAGATCAATGGTCATTTGAATCAGGAACCGGTTATTCTATCGGAAACACAAAATATTAAACCGGTAGATTTTTCTACTTTTATCAGCGGGTATTTTAGAGGTCATATTACAGCAGAAGTTCTAAAAAAGCTCTGTACTGTACCGGAACCGATAAAAGTGGTCTGGAATATTGCTTTGATCAGAACGATTTATTTAAAATTCAGCCATCCCCGATGGGAAGCACCCCTCGAAGCCATGGAATCTGTTCAGCAGTTATTAATCAGCAGAGCCTATCCCAGAAACTATGTAAGACTAATTGAAAATGCTCTGGTAAATGGCGCCAGATTAGGTTTTAATCCTGTCGATGTGCTCAATAAATCAGTCAGATTCAATATAGAAAAATATGGAGATGATCAGTCTGCTTTCAAAGAATCGATGCAGATCGACTGGTCTATGAGCAGACGGTTAAATGCCCTCGTCGGGAAAGAAAGCGATGGAACAGCTTTTAACCAGTATTCTTTGAGGAAATTGATTATACCTCTCGTTTCTCCAGATTCTAATTTCTTAAAAGAACTTAGTTTATCAGAATCTGACCGTT
>JAEINM010000435.1 GCA_016342385.1 Spirochaetaceae bacterium
GTCCATTGTCTATTCTACAAATCCTCAATAACGACCGGCTTTTCAACTTTTGTTTTAGCAATAGTCTTTTTTTCATTATCAGTGAATTTTTCGGGAAACATAATTGATCTCAACTTGTTTTCAAGGACATCAAAAACTTCCGGATTATCGGTAAAATACTGTTTTACATTATCACGTCCCTGTCCTACCCTTTCATTATTATAGGAATACCAGCTACCGCTCTTTTCCAGAAGATTATATTTCAGTGCACCATCTATAAGACTGGCGGCTCGGGAAAGACCTTGACCGAATATAATTTCCAGTTCCACTTTTCGGAAAGGTGGTGCCACTTTATTTTTTACTATTTTTACCCGCACACGATTTCCGGTGGCATCATCTGTCCCTTTCGCCATGGTTTCAATCTTTCTGACCTCAATTCGTAGAGATGCATAAAATTTTAAAGCATTGCCTCCAGTTGTCGTTTCGGGATTGCCGAACATCACTCCGATTTTCATACGTATCTGATTAATGAAAATCAGACAGGCATTTGATTTTGAAATAATAGAAGTCAGTTTGCGCAGCGCCTGACTCATCAGGCGGGCTTGTAGTCCCACATGAGAATCTCCCATCTCACCTTCTATCTCAGCTCGTGGTGTAAGCGCCGCGACAGAATCCACCACTATAATATCGACAGACCCGGATCTGACCAGGGATTCTACAATTTCCAATGCCTGTTCTCCCGTATCGGGTTGAGAAACCCACAAGTCATCAATATTGACACCAAGATTTTTAGCATATACAGGATCTAAGGCATGTTCTGCATCTATAAATGCGGCAATTCCTCCGGCTTTCTGTGTTTCGGCTATGGCATGAAGAGCCAGAGTTGTTTTCCCTGAGGATTCAGGACCATAAATCTCGAGTATACGTCCTTTGGGATAACCACCTACACCAAGAGCTTCATCAAGAAGAATTGATCCCGAGGGAATAGTTTCAATTTCCATATCCAGTTTATCCCCCATTTTCATGAGGGAACCTTTCCCGTATTCCTTGTCGATCTGTAATCTGACAGCTTCTATAGCTTTGCTCTTTCCTTCTGTATTTGAGATTTTTTTTATTTGTTCTGTTAATTTTTTGGCCATAATGCCTCCCAGTTTAAGTACGCTGTATATATTTCCACGACTTCAATTATGATAATAAACGTATCAACTTTGATGAGCAAGCTTATTTTTTAACTATACAGGCGTTTCGTTGTTTTATTGGAAATTTATTCGATTATTGGTCTGATTGAGATTGCCGACAGGACCATTTTCCCATTGTGATTGAGAACCTGCCCCAGGATCTCTACAGGAACAGCTTGATTTATTAATGTTTCGAATGGTATTTCTGTATAGATAATCCCCTCTAGAACTGTTTCATTTTCATATCCCACAAGAAAGTCCAGAGTAATTTTATCATTTCCGTAAGATACATTGGTAACTTTTCCCCGCCATAAGACAAAACAATTGTTGTATAAAAGGGGATCACGGAATACATCTTTATATTGAAAATTACTTTTCATAGTTAAAAAGGTAGGTTTCTGAATAAGTCTCTCCAAAATGGATATTTTTCCTTTCAGATCATTTGACGCATTGGAGAGGTTAATTTTGTTTATTTTCATCTGTAATGTATTATCATCGAATTCATGAAAAGCTTTTACGGCTGATTCAAATAGGTTTTTTATCTCTTCCCCCGACAGTGTATAAACAAAATCTCCATCGAATTCTACATATGAACCAACATAATTATCTAGTGAGAGATTAGTCATTTCTTCCCTCGGGTTTTTTTCCGGAATAAAATCGGGAGAAAGAAAGTAAGCAAAAGTTAGAATTATAGCGGCAAGACTGGTGATGAGAGAAAATTTTATAAATAAGGGATGAATTCCTTTCATGGGAGCCAATAATTTATTGATATCTTTAGAATTTACAAAATGGTCAAACTCTGCGGGATCTTTAATTTTCTTTAAGCGGTCCAGACCTCTTTGGGCGAATTTATTCCCCGGTTCTATATCCAGAATATTTAACCAGAGTCGTGCAGCATTTGCCTGATCCTTTTTCTTTAACTGAATAGCAGCTAGAAATAATTTTGAATCGATATTTCTGTGATTAACCTGAAGACTTCTTTTTAAATAAAATTCAGATCCACCTATATCTCCTGTAAAAAAGCAGGATACTCCCAGCAAGTAATAAAATGTTTCATCTTCCAGAAAAAGTGGAACTTTCGGTTCCAGAAATCTGATAGCCCGGGGATATTTTTTCCCTTTTACCAGAGCATATGCTTTTTTTAGATCTTTATTTCTAATCTTCATTTGAGTCGATTTCTTCCAGTTTTTTTATAAGATCTTCCAGTAATGAAAGATTTTCATCCCATAGTATTCCAGGTAATGATAATGTTTCTATAATATCCTGTATTTCATCAACAATCTCAAGCTTTTTTAATAACAGTTCTGTCCCTACATCGGTTTCACTTTTCTCAGAGACCGAACTTTCGATCTCTCCATCGACTATCTCCGGTACTTCTTTTTCCTTTTCAACGATTTCAGGTGTATCTTCAGATAGGGGTATTTCCTCAACTTCAGGCTCTTTTTCTGTTTCTTTTACAGGCATAACTTTTTCTTCAGTTATGGGATTCTGCTGAGCCCTGGGCTGACTCACTGGCTGAACAGGGGCTTCGGTTTCTTTTTCATCGGGTACAATAATGCTTTCTGCACTTAATCCATTGAAAATTATTTCATCATGGTTACTGACTGTTGTAACAGCTCTGAAGACGACAGTTATAGTAAGATTATTCTGAGGAAGTATATCTTTAGGTGAATATAGATATAAAACGGCAGCATCATTAATGGAATAGGGAGGATTGTTAAAATTTCTTCCCGCAACGGCTCGATAGTAATAATCCGCATCATTGAGTATATCCCAGTTACCAAAGAGGATTCGAGAGGGGGTAGAATCTGTCGCGAATGACATTAAGGCAGCGCCTTTATCATTTCTGATTCCCGATGTCCAGAATAGCAGGTTTTCAGGATTGTCAACTTCGTATTCACTATTGATATCCTCATCTCCTAAGAACTGTTTTAGATAGAAGGAATCTTCAGATTCAAAAGTTGTGTCCAGAAGTATTTTCAATCCAATTGATTTTGCTTTCGTAGAGGTATTAGTAATAGAAAAATCTATTTTCAAATATCCGTCAACATCTAAAGCAATTGTCTCTTCCACAGTTATTTCCCGTGAAGTCCAGTAAAAAATTCCTCCATTATCTGTTTCTTTAAAAACCCGACGATATCGGAAAGTATCACCAAGAGCATAAAATCCATTATTATCATAGATGGAAATTCTACTGTTACTACTGTCATCATCAACGACAGAGATATATTCTCCATTACTGTTCATCTTAAAAAAACTGAACATTCCATTTTTTTCATTAATCTCAAGCTTATAACCATTAATTTCATGAATTGAACTGAAAATAAAACGAGGTAAAAGTGAAAATGTCAGCAATAAGATGA
>JAEINM010000436.1 GCA_016342385.1 Spirochaetaceae bacterium
ATCATTATTTGTAACAAGACTGCCAAGTAAAGTACTGTTATATGCTCCACCATTTCCGTAATTATCCCATGTTACTGATGTTTGAGACCATGGATCGGATAATTCATATATCTCAATTGTAGGAACCCCAAGACTGCTGGCTCTGGTAAAGGTAAGAGAGGCCTTTTCTATTGTGATTGTTTCAGGAAGATATCCCCGTAAATCAAATTCCATCAAAATCCGCTGATTGTTACCGGAAGCCTCATTAAGAGCTAAAAAATCAGAGGCATTGTAATTTGTTGAAGAGTTCCCTTCATGAATATAAGTATCAGAGATACCATCAAAAGTGGAAACTGGAAAACTTCCGCTTTGGAATCGTTCTACAAATAATGTTTTAGAATCAGTTTCAGCGGTGAGAGTATCTAATCCTTCATCGGGGATCGTCTCAGAACATCCTGCTAAAACAAATATAAATAAAAAAACCAAAGGATATACTTTTTTCACTATTTCTTCCTTTTTAACTCAAATAGAGATAATCACTGAAACTATTGAGAGTCGATTGTACAGTATTACATATGACAAGGTCATACCCGTATCATTATAGACTCAACAAATAGATTTAACCATTTTTTTTATGAATTAGTGCTATACTAAATATCATATTTTATTTCCGCATAATTCTTTTTAATATAGGACAGGATTTTCAACAAAGGAGAATAATAATGAAAGCAAGACTATTTGTTCTTTTCGCAATAATTCTATTAGTTGCTGTAAGCGCTTGTGACTTGAGTACAGACAGTGGTAACCCACCTGATTCAGTCATATTTAATCTTGATTCAGGAGATTATCCCGGAGAAATTGTTGTCAGATTAACTGCACCGGCGAATCAGATTCCATCAGACATATATTATACTCTAGATGGAACAACTCCGGACTTGAATTCAACTCCCTATAACGCAACAACAGGAATTACAATTCCTGATTATTCACAGTCACCTCAAGTAGGACGCGATGTAACAGTCAAGGCAGTACTCTACTATTTCGATGAACCTTCCGATGTCACAACAAAATCATATCGTGTATTTCACTGGACTATTTTTGGGGAAGATGGGTATCATCAACACAGTTACGATGAAGCCGTTACATGGCATACACAAGGGCAATTCCCAGCGTCACCATACAATCTTACAGCTGGTTACATCAGTAATGCCGGTGTGTATTTTGTATCAGAAATGCGTGGAAAAATGTGGATCTCACTCCAGGGAGGACATGCCTGGTTTTTCATGGGGGCAAACGATCCCGATTTATTCATACATGATATGGCTGGAGACATTGCAGGATTCGAAATTATTGTTGCAGGAAACGATTCCTCTGGCCATCCCTATGTAAAATATCTGGAAAATATTCATGAGGTCAACAATATATATAATTTAACCTGGAATGTTGCCTTAGATGCCGATATAAACGGTGTCCTGGAAAACGACATCCACAGTATTGGAACAAATGGAACCGGTGTTTATGTGGTTGGTACAGTTTCAAATGAGCTTGTCAGATTCACAAGCGCCAATAAAGATGACACGACCCAATGGATCAGAACGACCATAAATAGCGGAGACTCCAGAAACTCATTCGAATTTATTGAGTATCTTGGAACAAATGATCAAAACCAAAAGGTTTGGATAGCAGGTGGTGGACGGCATTTTCCACTCAGTGGAGGAACAGCACCGGGGATAATCTACAGATCCGTCGATAATGGTCTGACCTGGAATCCCGACATTGTCGATGCAGCACAATGGTTTATCGATGGGGCAACTAATGGTGATGGAGATGTTATTGTATTCGGTAGAAACGGTCAAATCAGATATTCTGTAAATCACGGAACATCCTGGAATTCAATGTCCCTTCCCGGAATAACTGAAACAGTCAGTGAAGTCACCTATGGTGAACTAAACGGAGTGGGAAGATACGCTATTATTGTCGGAGGGAATAAAGTGTATTATTCCCAGGGGCAAAGCTTTATGTCCTTTATTCAAGGTTCCATGACAACTTCAAATAGCATGTTTGTACTCTTATATGGTTATTAATATTGACGACCGAATTCATCTATTATTTAAGATTCTGACGGAGGTCAGAATAATGAACGGCTCTTTGAGATAATTTCTGATTCTCTGAAGTCATGAATATTCTTCTCCACTATTGAACTCCCCAGACCCGGGGACCATCGCTTTTTGCACAAAATAGGCTCCTGCTGCTATGGAAACTGCTCCGGGGATGAGTCCTATATGCATGGATTCTCTGAAAATGACTCCGATGAGTACTGATGAGACAATGGGAATGAAATAGGACAGAGAAGCAATAAAACTCACCGAACCGTCTTTTATCCCCAGCTCCCATAAATAGTAGGCTATCCCGACCGGACCGACTCCCCCCGCCATGATCCAGAAAAGCGATTCGCCGGTCAGGGCCGGAAGAGATGAGAACTCTCCCGAAAAGAGGGCAATAAGGAATGAAATAAGAGCACAGATCATAAAATGAAAAGCTGTACCGGACTGTTCCTTTGGGATATCCCATTTCCTTATGAGGACAGAATAGAATGCCCAGAAAAGTCCTCCGGAAAGAGCCAATATATGGGGAAGAAAATTACCCGAAACATTGAATATAGTATCAGGTCGACTGGCCATTACCAGACCGGTAAAACCGAGGAATATTCCTAAGAACAGAAGCCTTTTTCCCGGTTGCTTCTTTAAAAGTAAAACCTCCAGAAGAACCATCCACATGGGCCAGAGATAATTCAATAGATTGATCAAACCAATTTCATCGGGTTCGGCTATGGCAAAAGCCGTCGCCAGAAACAGAGTATAGACTGTGACTCCGAAAAATCCTGCAATGATGACCTTCTTGGGCAAACGGAATAATTGGGATATTCTCTTTTTCATAAAAAATTGAATGAAAACTGCTGCCAGAACTCCGATTCCGGTGATAAGACCCAGATAAATCATAGGCTTCAGGAGCACTGCCCCTTTACGCATGCAGATCCCGCTGAAACACCAGAGTATTATAGAGAAGACCGCCTGGAAATTAGCTTTATTCTGTTTGCTGTTCATTGCTGACTCCAGTATTTTGAAAAAAACTGTTGATACCTCTAGGTCAAACATTTTAGTAATACTTACTGCTGTTACTTGTGCTATAACAAGAGATTATTGTCTAAACCATAATTATTATTGGAGGATGTGTAAAGTCTCAAAGTCTTTGTATCGGATTTGATTGAAACTTTCATCCATATGCAAGATCAGCATCCTGTTCTGCTAACATCTCTACTTCTTTTATGTCTTCTATAGAAATCTTTTTTAATGATATCAATCTTATTCGTACATCGGTGCTTTTGCTCTGAATAACGTCTCCTCGTTCATACTTAGAAAAAGAATTTGGACCTCCACCAAATAATTCACTAGCCTCTTTCTGAGACAATTTGAAACTCTTCCTGAACTTCTTGATATCTTCTGCAACAAGACGATGATCAATCATCCTTTTATTATCT
>JAEINM010000437.1 GCA_016342385.1 Spirochaetaceae bacterium
CTGGGCGGCAGATAAAAATGATGTGAACGGAACAATTATTACAACAGCCCTGGATGCCCTGTTTTCAACGGGTCGTTTACCTCATACAAACTGGATCTTTGATATTATGGGAGGAGCCGGAATTTCCTATTACAATGGATTTACCAACTCGGAACTTTTCTTACAGATGAATACAGGATTCTCCCTTCGCTATTCACTTTCCAGACACTTTGATATTCGCCTTGATTTAAGAGAGGTACTCGAGGCAAATTCAGGTTTTAATAACATCAATAATTATACCCAGTTAACACTGGGGTTCACTTTCGGGTTGTAAATAAAAACCGGAACCATTCAGTACACTCTATTGGATGGTTCCCCTAATAAAAAATGGAGAATGGAAAAATGTTAAATTTTAAAAAAGTACTATTAACTATTTTATTAATAACAGGTTTATCTCACACAGTTACCTCATGGGAACCGGGAGATTTTTTATTAAATGTAAAACCGACATTCTTTATCCCCCTGGAATATCAGATCGAAGCAGATAATCAGAATGGAAGATATTCCATAGGGGGAGGGGCCATGATAAAAGGGCAGTACTTTCTCCCCTTTTCCTCATTTTTATCAATAGGGGGGTTTATAGATTACACACTGCTTCCCACAACATTCAATGAAACACTCAATGTCATTTCCTTTGGAACCCTTTTAGGGTTGGAAATTCCCTTGAGCAGAAAACTTTTTATTAATGTCGATGGTGGTGGCGGTTATTATTATGGAATTCAGGAACAGAATTCAGGGGGGAACTTTTTTATCCAGGGATCTCTGGGAATGTCATTTTTTTTAAATAATACATTTAGCCTTTATTTGGGAGGAGGATATAAATATGCCTTTTCCGGTGACTATCCCTTATATGAAGGAATTCATGCCTCACTGGGATTAAGCTATAATTTTAGTGCAAGAGCCAAAAAACCTGAATTATTGATTGATGATATTCTTTTCGATCCGGTTTTCCCTGTATTTTATACCTATTACGATACCAACCCCCTGGGCAGCATAAAAATAAAAAATACGGAAAATGGCACCATAAATAATGTAAAAGTCAGCTTTTTTATCAAACAGTACATGGATCAGCCTAAAGAAAGTTTTTATATAGCAAAAATAGACAAAGATGAAGAATTAACCATACCTCTCTATGCTCTGTTTAACCGGCAGGTTCTCGATATAACAGAGAATACCAAAAGCTTTGGTGACATTGTTGTTGAATATGAATATCAGGATAATGAACTTGTCATCGAGAAAAATGAAACCATAAGAATCAATAACAAGAACGCCATGACCTGGGACGATGACAGAAAAGCGGCGGCATTTGTAACAGCTCTGGATCCGACAATACTCAAACTTTCCAGAAATATAGCAGGATTAATACGCAATGATGAGAATAAAGCAGTAAACCTGAATTTCCGAATAGCTATGGGATTATTTCAAGCTCTACAGGAATACAATGTGAATTATGTCATAGATCCGGGAACGCCATATGAAGAATTTTCTGAAAATACAATGTCTATAGACTTTCTGCAATTTCCTAAACAGACCCTTGAGTTTAAAGCAGGAGATTGTGATGACCTCTCGATTCTATTTTGTGCCTTACTGGAATCGGCAGGGATAAAAACTGCATTTGTTACAGTACCGGGACATATTTATATGGCATTTTCATTAGGTGTTTCTCCCGAAAAAGCAAAATCACTATTTAATGATTCAGACATGATAATAATTAAAGATAAGGAAGCCTGGTTCCCTGTAGAAATTACATTAATTCAAAATGGATTTTTGCGGGCATGGCAGTCCGGTGCAAAACAATGGAATGAAAACAACGAAATGGGACTTGCCATGTTATATCCTATTCAGAATGCCTGGCAGCTATATGAACCAGTCGGTTTCTCTGCAGATGAAGCGCTAATTAGTATCCCCGACGACCGAGTTATATTAGCGTCCTATCACGAAGAGATAAGCCGTCTTATTAATTGGGATTTAAGCCCCCAGGTAAGGGAACTGGAAAAAAGAATAGAATCTGAAAATAATCCGAAACGCCATATTAACCGCCTTGGTGTATTGTACTCCCGATATGGATTATTTGATAAAGCTCTGGAGCAATTTGATAATTTAGTTGAAACCTGGACAGATGTAAGTGCTCTTACCAATAAAGGGAACATCTATTTAATTCGCAGGGATTTTAAAACGGCCCTGGATTATTATCTCCAGGCCTATGAGCTAAAGCCCGAGAATTCTGCTATATTAGTAGGTCTTATGAATTCATATTATCAATTGGGAGATCTGGAATCGGCAAAAAAACACTTTGAAAAACTTCGGGAAATCAACGTGAATACTGCTGAAAAATATTCCTATCTCATATCTCAGGAGAGTTCTGTAGCCAGAGCATCGGATATAGATGCTATCAGTCTTGAATGGGCAGAAGAATAATAGAGATTAATTTTTTCGTCAGAAGAGATTCTTAGGGTTTTCCTTGGAATTCATCTATAATAATTAAAATCTCTTCGTTAAATATTCTACAATTAAATTAAGTGAATGAATAATATGAAAAATATAGATAAAGCCCTATTGGTAAAATTTAAAGATAAAAAAACAGATGAGTATTTTCTGGCAAGAAATCTGTCCTTTATTCTTCTGGCCCTGTGGATTCTTTTTGCCTTTCTTATTTTACGTATTATAAAGTCGAATCCATCTATGGCATTGAGGCTCTTTTCCATTTTTGGCGCTGTAAATTTAGCTCTTTTCCTCGTGCGTTTCGGCAAGATTCATCTGGCTACCGTAATAACACTTCTGAGTTTAAATATTATATCTTCTCTGATTGTCTTCTCCTTATTGAATTTATATTTATTTGAAATTTATATGCTTACAGCATTCCAGCTTACGATTTTAATCATCGCAGTGCTTGTGACTTATAAGCAATCATATGTCTATTTAATGATGTCATTCGGAATTCTTTCTCTTGTCTATCAGTTTTTCTATAGAGGAATAAGATTGGACAGGGCTTTAACTCTGGCAAATTATGAAGATTATATCGTCTGTCTGGTATTGATACTCATATGCGGTTTTGTTCTGGGGGTTGTCATAAGTCAGAAAAATAAAATGATAGAAAAACTGAAAACCAGTGAAGAAAAATACTCTACAGTTGTAAATGGTAGTAAAGATGGAATCTTAATCTCTCATAAAGGATTGTTCAAAATAGCCAAGTCATATTGAATCGGCTGAAGAAAAATTCTCCGGCGAACAGAATTGCTGCAGACAAACTGGGGATCGATTTTAAAGATGTACAAACTTTTCTCCAGGAAAGGAAAATCCTTACACAAATAGAGCGAATCTGTGAATCTGGTAATATTGCCACGGAAATTATATCGAATATGCTTAATTATGCCCGTAAGGATAATGTCAGGACTAATGTGGATTTAGGTCTATTGATGGAAAAGACTCTGCACATTGCCATGAATGACCAGAATTTTAAAA
>JAEINM010000438.1 GCA_016342385.1 Spirochaetaceae bacterium
AATTTTATAGATAAGTAGTCCCCGGTTGCAAGGAATTATTTTCTTTGCAAAGTTGAAGTACTATCTCAGCTATGTTACTATTGATTCGATGAGGGTTTTGAGAAAAAAAAGAAGTAGAATTATTACATTTTGGCTCCCTGCGTTATTGAGAAAAACGTCACTCTTTTTTTTTGTGATTGTTCTGTATCTTTTTTTTATATACATTCTGGGTAGTTTTCAGAAATTTACAGACTCGACACAAATCTTTTTACTTGCTACATTAAATATTGTAATGATTCTCAGTGCTTTTTCTTCACTGTTCTCAATGCTTACCTATATTTATATTATTCCATACCGAAAAAAAAATGTCCTTTTTAAGATAATTTTATCTGTAGTTATTTTTACTTTTACAATAATCTTTTATATTTTCATTAATTTTTTATTAGTCTGGTTCTAATATATGAGACAAATGGAGTGCTTAAATGATTAAAGCTGTACGCGGTGCAATTTCTGTAAATGAAAATGATCATAAATCGATGATAGAAGCTGTATCACTACTTATTACTACAATGATTGAGAAGAATCCGATTATAGAATCAAACATAATCAGTATTATTTTTTCTCAGACAAATGATTTAAATATTGCGAATCCCGCAGCGGCCTTAAGGGCTTCAGGGAAATTCACACAGGTTCCCTTATTCTGTACACAAGAACCGGAATATGAAAATTCTATCAAATCTGTTGTAAGAGTCTTATTAACATTTGAGAGTGATTCCAGCATTCAGGTCTGCCCCGTGTATCTGGGAGAAGCCTCTCTCTTAAGACAAGATCTAAGTTCAAGTGAATAGGAATCATAATTTACCTGGTAAACTGAATATCTGGCAGGTTTCCAGAGAGATGGCCCCTTTTGCAGAGGCCGGGGGAATTAAAGATGTTGTTGCCGGATTATCCCGGGCATTATCTAAGGATCACCACAATGTGACTGTTGTCATTCCCATGTATAAGTCTCTACAGAGGTTCCGAAAAAATACACCTCTGCTAGAATATGAATTAAATTTTAAACATTTTATCGAAAGAATTCAGGTTTACAAAATAGAGCATAATAATCTGAGAGTTTTATTTATTTCTGCATCCTGCTTTAGTTCCAAGGAGCAGGTTTACACATATAGTCTAAATGAAGAATTAGAAAATAGTAATTTTACCTATGGATCAGGACATCATGATAGGGATCTGATGAATCTTCTATTACAGCGGAGTACCCTGGAAACCGCATTCCGGCTGGGCGAGGCTCCCCATCTTTTTCATCTTCATGATGGCCACTGTGGGTTTTTACCGGCGATAATGAAATCTGAAAAAAAATTCGGCGATTTTTTTAAGAAAACCGGATCTCTATTAACGATTCATAATGCGGGGATTGCTTATCAGCAGAATATCGCCGATACCAATACAGCTCTTGATTTGACAGGACTGCCCTTATCTTTATTAAAGGGAATAGAGCTGGAATATGGATACAGTCCATTAATCTGTGCCGGCCTTTTCGGTCATATCAATACAGTTTCGGAACAGTACGCAAAAGACATAATGGCAGGACGAGATTCTAGCAGCGGAGTTCTCGGTTTCGCTTTTAAAAAGAAAGGAATTCAACTATATGGCATTACAAACGGAATAGATATTCAGCAATTTAGAGGATCTCACTTTAAGCATGGTTTACATTCCGATTCCTTTTCCTGTGATTTTCTCCATAAAGAGAATTGCAAGAGGACACTGTTTAAAAGACTCAATGATATGAGAAAAGAAGAATATGTCTTTGGTAACCTGAATAATGACGTTCACATACCATTGATAACAATTCAAAGTCGTATCACTTATCAGAAAGGCATTGATATTTTCATTGACTCCATGAAAATACTGGCAGATAAAAATATCAAAGCGAATTTTCTTGTTATAGGGGAAGGGGAAAAGGCATATGAAAGCAGTCTGACTCAACTGGCTTCAACTTTAGATAATTTTTGTTATATCAGGAAGTATGATTTTGAATTATCTCAGCATCTTTTTGCTGCTGGGGATTTTTTTCTCATCCCTTCTCGGTGGGAACCCTGCGGTTTAACTGATTTTATTGCCCAGTTATTCGGTAATATTCCCATAGTTCATGAAACCGGCGGACTTGTTAAAACAGAAAACCTTAAAAATGGATTTTCCTATAAAATGAATAAGGGAGAAACCTTATCGCTAAAAATTTTTGAAGTTGTTGATTTATACTTCACAAATTCCTCTATCCTACACAATATTCAAAAAAATGCCGTTAATATAATTAATGAGAAATATACATGGGAGAAGGTCCTTGCTGAAAGATATCTCCCTTTATACAAAAAAATATCAAAAAAAAATCTCCAGTGAATCGATTATCCTAAAGACTACTAAAGAAATTGATCATCTGAGAGAATCTGCCCATATTGTCAGGGATTTGCTATATCAGCTGCACAAAATTATTAAGCCTGGTACCAATGAGCTGGATATTACTTCATTTTGTGAGAATTATATTACTCTCCGAGAGGCGGATCCCGTATTAAAAACCAGCGGACTTTACCCTCACGCTGCTCTGATTTCAAGAAATAATATCGCTTTTCATGGGATCCCTTCCGATATGATTCTGAGAGAAGGAGATATTATTACCATTGATGTTGTTCTCGTTAAAAATGGATGGTTTGGAGACGGGGCATGGACTTATGAAGTCGGTCAGTGTCATCCCTCTCTTCGAGAGCTTGTCCACTTTTCTCATGAAATTATATATAAGTGTGTAACCGCATTGGAAGATACCTATGATCTCTCCTCGATTGCTGGAATTATCGAGAAAAACTGCAGGTCAAACAAGTTCCGTGTTCTTGAGGAAGGTGCCGGTCATGGCATAGGTCGGCAACTTCATGAAGAACCTCAAATTCTGTTCCATTCGAAAGCGGAATCAGTTCCCTTAAAGAAAGGAATGGTTTTTACAATAGAGCCAGTCATTACAAATAGCCCTGAAATCCTGGAATATACCGATGAAGGCGAAGCCTATGTCCCTTCAGGGTATTTTACCGCCCAGTTTGAACATATGGTCGCCGTAAATGATCGGGGACTGGAGATTTTAACCAATCGGAATCTACTTTTTTAAACAAATCCTATTGACTGTTTTTTCAGTTTATCTTATCTTCATTTTCGGTAAGCAGTGTTAAGCTGCTTGTCTTTATTGATTGCCAACTTAGCTCAGCTGGCCAGAGCACGTGACTTGTAATCTCGGGGTCATCGGTTCGAATCCGATAGTTGGCTTTTATAGTATGGGGAGGTTCCCGAGTGGTCAAAGGGGGCAGACTGTAAATCTGTTGCTTCGGCTTCGAAGGTTCAAATCCTTCTCTCCCCAGTTGTCCTTTTTTTAGCGGGACAGAAAAATTGCTGAAAAGAGCTGCCAACTTAGCTCAGCTGGCCAGAGCACGTGACTTGTAATCTCGGGGTCATCGGTTCGAATCCGATAGTTGGCTTT
>JAEINM010000439.1 GCA_016342385.1 Spirochaetaceae bacterium
CTTATTTAAACAATTTGTTTGACATCATTGTAAAAGAGGAAGATTATATTTATACTACTGAAAAAATTGTTTTCTAAAATAGTCGACTATATAGAAGAACAGGTTTTTCCTGATAGATTTAAAAAATATGGAAACACAGATTAAAATTACTACGTCTCTCAGCAATCCTTTTGAAATATGTGATCTAACAGAAAACATACTGGAACTGACCGGGTACAGCGATCATCTCTATCTGGACAGAAAAGAAGACTTCTTTTCACAAATATTCCCAGAAGATCTTTCCCGCTTTGAGAATCAGATTCACAATGCCATCAGAAGCCCCCGGAAGAACAATAAAATTGATGATTTCAGAATAATTGATATATACAACCAGGTGAAATATCTGAAGGCCTATGTTGTTATTAATAAAGAGAAAGTGATTCTGCAGCTCGACGATGTAACCGTTTATTATGACAAAATTGAAGAGTTCAATGATATTCTATACCGTTATAACAGCCTGAAAAAGACTCTTGGTATAGGGATCTGGGACTGGAATGTTAAAACAGGTTATGTCTATTATTCAAAAGGCTGGAAAGAGTTGCTCGCTTATGACCAGAACGAGCTTCAGGGGACCTTTGATGAGTGGAAAGAGTTACTCCACCCCGAAGATGTCGATCTGGCTATGGATGCTCTAGAGAGTCATATTACCGGGAAAACACCAATTTACGAGAGTATCTACCGCCTGAGAAAAAAAGACGGTTCATTTATTTGGGTAGAAGACAAAGGGATAAAAAAGCTCAATGATCAGGGCGATATAGTTAGGATGACAGGAGCCTATCGCGACATATCAGATGAAAAAAAAATCCGGGAAAATCTCGAAAAAATGATTATCACTGATGAGCTGACAGGACTGTTTAACAGACGTCATTACGATGCTCAGATACGCGATGAAATGCTTAGGGCTGAACGCTACAAGGGAGACCTTTCCATAGTGATGATCGATATTGATCTATTCAAAGAGATAAACGATACCTATGGACACCGGGAAGGTGATAAGGCATTAAAAGAACTGGCCAGGGTCATAAAAAATAAAATCCGGAACACAGATTCGGCATACAGAACCGGTGGTGAAGAGTTTGTTGTTATTGCTCCTGAAACAAATGAACAGAATGCAATGAGGGCCGCAGAAAGATTGCGTGAAGCTGTTTCTCAAATTAAATTACAATCGAATTTCGAAACCTTCTCCTTCACCATAAGCCTGGGTGTCACAACTTATAAAAATGGGGACACATACAGTTCTCTCAATGAAAGGGCGGATATTGCCCTCTACAAATCCAAGGATTCGGGAAGGAACTGCGCGAATGTCTGCTCATAAGAGCAGAGGAGCTATGGGCAGACCTCTTTTTGTATAAATGAGTCATTCACATCTTTTAAACCTTTTTTTGAACACATAGAGACTACCAGCCCTCTTAATTTACTCCCGCCATCAGGTCTTCATGAGTCTCACGCTTTATATGTTGTAAAGAACCCGTGTAAAGGGTAAAATGACCTCTTATGGTTGGAAATATCACGAATCCCCTTATTGTGCAGGGTGACAGCACTGTACTCCTCGACGTTCACAATGATTACTTTGAATCGGCCAGAACTGATATCAATCCTTTTTGTGAACTGGAAAAGTCTCCGGAACACATTCACACTTACAGGATTTCACCACTATCTCTCTGGAATGGAGCCTCTGCGGGAATAGGCAGTGAAGAAATTATCACGACTCTGGAAAAATACTCCCGTTATCCTATACCGGAAAATGTCATATTCAGAATTAATGATCTCATATCCCGTTTCGGAAAACTGAAGCTGGAACAAACCGATGATCCTGAGGTTCTGTACCTGAATATTGATGACAAAATGATTTATGCGGAAATTGCCGGCAACAAAAAGCTGGAAAAATACCTGACTCCCCATAGTGGAGGTTTCTATCTCCGCCTTTATAATAGAGGGACAATAAAACTTGAATTAATTAAACTGGGATACCCCGTAGAAGATCTCGCTCCTCTGAAAGAGGGAGATCCTATGGATTTCTCTTTGAGAAAGATCAGTCGGGACGGAAGTGAATTCAAGGTGAGAGATTACCAGGTGGAAGCCGCTGAAGCTTTCGTGGGCAATAATCGTCCCGGAACTGGATTCGGGACAATAGTTCTTCCCTGCGGATCGGGAAAAACAATCGTGGGAATAAAAATCATCGATCTTTTAAAGACGAACACCCTGATTCTCACAACAAATGTCGCTGCTGTTCACCAGTGGATTGACGAACTCTCAGATAAGGGGAATCTGAATCCCGAGGATATCGGTGAATACACGGGAGACCGTAAAGAGATTAAACCGATTACAATCGGCACATATCAGATTCTTGTCTGGAGAAAAGACAAACAGAGTGAATACAAACATTTCCAGTTATTCCGGGAGAGAAACTGGGGACTGATAATTTATGATGAAGTCCATCTGCTTCCCGCCCCTGTATTCCGGGTGACTGCAGAACTTCAGACTATCCGGCGTGTCGGTCTTACGGCAACTCTCGTAAGAGAAGACGGAGCCGAGGAAAATGTGTTCTCCCTTGTAGGCCCGAAACGATTTGAAATACCCTGGAAACAACTTGAAGCCAAAGGCTGGATTGCCGAAGCGAGCTGTCATGAGATCCGCATAGATCTATCTGATGATCTGAAGATAGAATATGCTATTGCCGATAATCGGAAAAAATTCAGAATAGCCTCTGAAAATCCTATAAAAATGGAAATAGCGGCGGAATTGATTTCCAATCATAGGGAAGAATCCATACTTGTTATTGGACAGTATATTCAACAGCTCCAGGATATTTCAAAAGTACTAAAGGCTCCCATTATCACAGGGAAAACACCAAATCAGGAAAGAGAAGAGATCTTTGAGGCTTTCCGCCAGCAGAAAATAAAAGTCCTTGTTGTCTCAAAAGTCGCGAATTTCGCTATTAATCTGCCCGATGCATCGGTAGCCATACAGATTTCGGGAACATTTGGGTCCAGACAGGAGGAAGCTCAGCGATTGGGTCGGATTCTAAGACCAAAAAAGAAAAACTCCTATTTCTATTCAATAATATCACGTTATACTATAGAAGAGGAGTACGCCGCGAACAGACAGCAGTTTTTAACCGAACAGGGTTACAAATATCATATAGAAATGTGGGACCAGAAAGAGTTTATCCATGAATAAAGAAGAAAACTGGAGAAAAATTATTCTGTCCATAAATGATAACTCATTCTTTGACCTGATGAGAAATTATCTTGGACAGATAGAAACTCCTTTTAATAAACAGGAGTTGATAAACAGACTTATTAATTTTTTCAACAAAGAGCAGACTAGAGAAACAATAATTGAAATTCTCGATGAATGGGATATCTCTTTGCTCACAGCAGTCAATATACTCAATGGACCAAGTGATTCAAAACTGCGCAATACTTTCAGTGATTGGACCTATCTGGATCTTC
>JAEINM010000440.1 GCA_016342385.1 Spirochaetaceae bacterium
CATTAGAGCGGCCTCAATCCCATTGACGGCTCTGGAAACAGCAGCATCACCTATGGCATGCATTTCCACCTGGAGTCCGGCTCTATTGGCATTTTTGATAAAATTAAAGACCTCATATTCGTCCTGAAAAAAAATCCCTTTATTCTGGGGATTATTGGTATAGGGTTTGTGAAGTGCCGCGTCACAAAGACCTAAACAACCATCAACAGCCGTAGCAAAACAACCTCCTATACGGGGTAATTTCCGCTTAAGAGCTTTTCCCACTTCCAGAGTCTGGAAGAATAATCGTGTCTGGAAATTATTCCTCTCAGCCTGAGCTTTCGCTATCATAGAAACAAGAGTTATATCGAGATCTCCTGGAAAACCAACACCTTCAGTAGCATGAATCATACCGATTCCCTTTTCCGCAAGCAGGTCATAAGCTGAAATAATACTCTTAATAAGAGTGATCGGAGGCACCAGTTTTGTAATATAATCAGTACCTTCCTGAAAGGCTTCATGGAACAGATGACCATTGGCATTGTGGAATCCATTGAGTGATTGGATCTCTTCGGGGAATCTCTCCATCATTTTTGAATTACACACAGCAGAATGTCCGTCATAACAGACTATAGTCAAGGGAATATGAGAACAGACTTCATCCAGTTCCTCTCTGGTTATAAGACGTTTCTCTTTTAAACGGTGTTTTGATATTCCAAAGGCAATTATCGCTTTATATTTCTTTTTTTTCAGATTCTGTCGAATAATATTCTGAATTCCGGAAATATCCCCGGCTTCTCTCACATCAAAATACGCTATGGCGAACATAGCCCAATTGGAAAAATGCAGATGACCATCGCCGAATGAAGGAATTAATACCCTGGATCCCAGTTCAATAATCTCTTTTACACCGCCATAGTCATGAGGTAAAGAATCTCCCACATAAACAATCCGTCCGCCCTCTTCAACAAGATATTCATAAAGGCTATTCACTCTATCCAGAGAGATTATTTTTCCATGAAAAACTTTCATTATATGACCCTCTATACCTCTTACTGATTAAAGAGATTGAATTAGACTCTATGGGGGAAAAGGGAATATTTTTGATATATGCAGTCTTTCAATCATCTCCTCCATTTCCCGGTTTTCCGGTTTCCCTATGGGTTTTGAGGCTATTTCCAGAATCTGAGGAAGAAGTGTTACATCTCCTGCTGTATTGAGAAACAGATTCTCATGACCCAATACCCAGTTGATGGATTTTTTCATATCCTCATAGTCAGTTATAGGCTTATACCAGGTACCCCCTTGCTTTTCACCATTCCCCCAATAGGAACGGGCAATGGATTTAATGGTCTGGAGGGCTATTTTTCCGGACTGACACAGGTCGTATAACTCATTAAAATCCCTTCTATAATCATCATCACTCATCATAAAATAATTAAAAGGGAGAAGAACGGAATCAAAATCAAATCTTTTCAGACTTTTCAGATGCATTTGGGGGACCACATATTCATGTCCAGTAACACCTATATAATCTATGATTCCCTTATCCCGCGCTTCTATAGCAGCTTCCAGTGCACCGCCTTTTCCCATGACAGTATCCCACTCTCCCGGATCAATCAGACAGTGAAACTGCCAGAGATCTATGTGCTCGACGCCCATACGCTTTAGGGAATTCATCAATTCACCCCAAGCCGCGTCTTTTGTCCTTTCGCCTGTTTTTGTCGCCAGAAAAAACTTGTCCCTATGATTCTTCAGCCACGGTTTCAAACGGTCTTCGGCCTCTCCATAACTGGCTGCCGTATCAATATGATTGATACCGTACTGCAATAAGAGGTCCAGGGTGGGGTCGGCTTCCCTCTGAGATATAGAGCCGAGAGAAGCGGCTCCGAAAATTGTTCTTGTGCTATAATGCCCGGTATTACCGAATTGGATTTTTTCTATCATATATTAAGCATGAAGCTATAAAAAATGAAAATCAAGAGTGATATTTATGTTTTTTCCCCTATTGTATACAATAATTTAACTATATCGGGTATTGAAAAAAAAGGATTTAGTGACTTATCGATCCACATCAAAATATTAATTATCTCACTGTTTTCTTCAGTTTTGATTATAGCCTTCATCGTCTTTTTTCAGGAAACTCTGTTGAGAAAAAGTTTCCCTGATCTTGAGGGAAAATACAGAATCCAGAACATGGAGAGGACGGAAAATATTCTACAAAGAGAATTGATTTACCTAGACAAGCTCCTGCAGGACTGGTGTATGTGGGATGAGACCTATTACTTTATTGAGTCTGAAAATATGGAAAGGAATCGAATATCAGTGTACAGAAAGAAATGAATCCCCATAGCGTACAGTCGCGTAGTGGACAGTCGCGACTGTCCGCTACGGGAATTATCCATTAACTTCGCCAGTTCCCGTGTTTATTACAGTACTCGCGGGCAATGAGTTTATCGCTGTATTTTACAAAAAACTCCGCTTCCGGTTTATCTCCCGGTTTCAGATACTTTCTCTGAATATAATCACCGTTAATAATCTCTATCCACTGAATGTAATGATCTTCTGCCATAGGATGATCAGTCGATCCGACTTTTACTTTAACACCTTTCTCTGTTGCCTCTATAATGGGAACATGTTTCTCCAAGGCAAAATCCGCTGTCTGCTCTTTTTGAAGAGTCATAGGCTGATTACAACAGGTCAATGTACCTGCAGAACCATGAGCCACTTCTACTATATTACCGCATACTTCGCATTTATAAATTTCAAGTCTCTGTCTATTTGCCATTAATTACCTCTTCTTATATTTTTAAGATAATTAAAATGTAATATATTGTTTTTCAGAAGTAAAAGAAAAAATGAATTCGAAATCAAATCATGCTATTATTTAAATATAAATACGCTCAAGGGAAAACTACTCGTGAATAAAATCAAGCACAGGATTCTGATCGTTGACGACTCCATGGAACAGTTGGATCTGCTGACAGAAATCCTGATAGAAAAATATGAAATAATAAGCGCCTTTAATGGCCACCAGGCTTTAAAACTGGCAGAGAGGGAACCGAAACCGGACCTGATTCTTCTGGATATCATCATTCCCGCCCCCGATGGTTATGAAGTCTGCTCAATTTTAAAATCTAATGAAAGTACGCGGCATATTCCGGTTATTATGATAACAGGACTAAGTCGCGAAAACCTTAAGAGAGGGCTTCCTCCCGGTGCTGCCGGTTATATCAGTAAACCATATAATGTCAAACAGCTCAATGATATGATCGCAAATCATCTAACCCGTGAGGTAAGGATATGATTCTTTCTATCGCCGCCTTTAGTTTTTCTTCAATATTAAGAGCTGCCGGTTTCAGTTCAGGATTATCCACAACAGACATGGCCACTGTAGGTCTGATAGCAGAGATAACAGTCTTTCCTCCCTTTTCATAGACTGTAATATTGCAGGGAAGAAGAAGACCTATATTATCTTCCACTTCAACAGCTTCAA
>JAEINM010000441.1 GCA_016342385.1 Spirochaetaceae bacterium
ATTAATATGGCATATACAGTGAACCTATCCAGGTTTATTCGATTTCCCAGTATAAGGCCGCTTTTCTCAAAAGAATTTTCAGCAAAACTCAGTAACTGGGGAAAGAAGCTGATAATGGCAATAAAGATAAGGAGGAAAAAGATACTGAAGAAGCTCTCTAGTTTGGATTCGGCTTCCTCTCCCAGAGGAATCCCCTTCAGTTCTTTCGGAGTCCAGTCCTCTTCAAGGTCTACCTGACTCTCTTTCATAAATCGGCTTATAAGGATAAAGATAATTGTCATCATCCCGATACCGGCAATAGACGTATTATAGGTATTGAGCAGAATACTCCCGATCCCTTTCAGAATGTCGGTGGTGCTCTGATTTCCTGTGAATAACTCAACAAAAAATATTGTGGTAAAAGCTACAGCCATAGCGAAAATAATTATTTTAAAAATAAGGAAATACAGGTCGGTGAATCCCGAAGCAATTACCAGTTTTTCTCCAGAGTATTTCATTGCGACTTTTCCCGGTTTACCGAATTCCATAATAGCCCTATTCACCTGCTCTTCTGTAGGATCTGTCCCGTATTTGGCTTCAATATCATCGAGAAGGAGTGATTTCAACTCCTGTTTAACATCTGATCTTCCTTTCATTGGCAGTTTTTGACCTATAGCGTAAATGTACTGATCAATAATCTTCATTTTTTATCCTCCCTGTTTATCATACCCTTGATAACTTCATTGGTTTTTTCCCATTCTTTTTTTAAAACTGTCAGGACTTCCCTGCCGCGAGTGCTGATAATATAATATTTCCTCGGTCTGGATTCACTGGTATCCCATCTGCTTTCGAGTAATTCCTGTTTTTCCAGCCTACGCAAAAGGGGGTAGAGGGTATTCTGTTCAATATCCACCCCGCTTTCCTGAAGTCTGTTCACGAGGGAATAGCCATAGCATGATTCATCGGCATTGAGTAAAACTGAAAAAACAAGTGTTCCCCTTTTCAATTCCTGCAGTAAGTTTTCTATGATTTTTTCATTGTCATCCATAACGTGCCTCCTGGATATAATATAATGTGTAATGCACAGTATTGTCAATATAAAAATATAATCAATTAGAAATTAGTTTATAGTGTTTAAACTCATTATTGATCCTAATTTTAAGGTGGATCAATATTTGTGGAGAATTGAATGTTTAAAAGAGGGGAGAAATATACTGATAATAAATTGAATATGCAATGAGTAAAAATATGTATGGGTAATAGGTGAGGTCAGCTTCTATTGTGAGATCGTGAGCGGAGAGGAGGACTAAACAGACTGAGTTGATTTAATAATAAATCAACAAATTGTCATCAAATTACTCGGCATTTGATGAAACTTTAGCCTCAAGAACCAGTCTTTCCCACTCATTCTCTTGTGCCGGAACAAATTTCAGAAGGAATCCCCCCTGATGACAAAAGAGTGTTTTATCCGGTTTAGCCCGGGTAAAATCTATATGCTCATGTCCGTAGTTCGTCCTGTATAAGGTCCTGGCTTCAGGAATTTTATCATCAAACGAGAATGTTACAGAAATATCGTTTTCCTCTACTATTTTACTAATCTCAGAGCGTAGGGGAGAGACCAGTTCTGAGGGTGGTTTGTTTAGATAGCTCAGCACTTTTACACCGGCAATTGTCTTTATTTCCATATTTCCCGGTTCTTTTCGCCAGAGAGAAGCCACTTTTTTAGCCTCTTCAAAGGCAATTTTATCTTCCAGTCCTATACGAAGCAGTTTCAGAACCATAAGGGGATTTTCCTGAAAGGTTTTCAGAAGAATGTTATGACTGAAAGAAAAGTATTCACGACTTTCGCTGACCAGATGAAAATCATCGAGACTCATAGCCCCCTTCGTATCTATTTTAGAAACAAGTTTTATGTAATCGTGAAGTTCTGTATCGTGAAGATGGCGGAAATATTCGTTGAATATGAGTAGCGCCGAGCAGTCCAGATCCCGGTTCTGATGATGGTCGAAGAGATGTTTTTCTTTATCGTGTACAAGGCCGCAGTCGATAACCCATGTATTTTCGGGAATTTTGTTTCCAGCAACAAGTATAGAGGCTTCCTGAGGATCCATTCTTGTAATAGATTCCGGTTCTTCCCCTAAATGTAAAGCCAGTAGAGCTGAACCGAGCAGTTCATCCATATGGGCTTTCCCGTCGTGGGTTATAATTGTATAAGCCATGTATCCGTCCTTACCTCAACATTTCCATAAAGAAAGTGAATATATAATCCTCTATGCCCGGCAGGTCCTCATGGCCGAAATCGTGGTACAACAGACTCTTTTTCTCCGATGCAATTCTGTTGAATGCGGCGAACTGAGTCGATGGCGGACATATATTGTCTAATAGAGTTATAGCCATAAGAACCTTTCCTCTTATTCTACTGACTAAATTCTTAACATCAATATAACCCAAAGTATTGAATATATCCTCTTCTCTTTCGTGTAATGGGTCATAATATCTAAAATAAGCCCGTATTTCTGCATAGGCATCGAGATCGAGATCCAAATCCCAGACTCTTTTGTAATCGCTTAAAAATGGAAAAATCGGGGCCACATATTTGATTCTCGGTTCCAGAGAAGCACAGGCTAAAGTCAATCCTCCCCCCTGAGATCCCCCAGTCGCACCAATCCTATTCTCATCAACCTCAGGAAAACTCATTACAATCCGAGCTAGCTGAACCGTGTCAAGAAAGATAGCACGGAACATCAGACTTTCTTTACCATCTTCCAGTCCACGAATGATATGACCCTCAAGGGTGGGACCGGCGACATCAATTTTATCTCTTGATTTACCTCCCTGTCCGCGACAGTCCATCGATGCGACAGAAAATCCTGCTGCAGCATATTTAAGTTTTCCCGACCAGTCTCCGCTGTTACTGTGATAGCCGTGAAACTCCAGGATGGCAGGGTGGGGCGTCTTGCTTTTTTTGGGCTTTATGTATTTAGCATAGACTCTGGCACCCCCTGTGCCTGTAAAAAACAGATCATAACAATCGGCATAGGGAGCCTGAAATTCAGAAAGTGAAAGATTCACATCCCAGGAAAAACTATCCAGTTCATCAAGTGCTTTTTTCCAGTAATCCCCCAGGTCTTCGGGACAGGGATTCGTACCTTTATATCGTTTTAGTTCTTCAAGTGGTAAATCTAACTGAGACATAGGCTCCTCTATTTTGTCATTATATGCTTAAGGTTATAATTCTCAGGCGTATTTTACAATCATTATTTAAGAAGTGAATTTCTCCTATTTAAATATTAAAGTTTGAAATACTGCTGTTATGGATAGTTTTGATGTAATATTAAATCCCCATTCATGTCATCGGGATTCTGCTATCCGTATTTTTTTACTTTAAGAGCTTCATGACCTTGGGAACAGTATCCTTCGGGCTGACTTTATACCAGCTTTCCATTATCTTCCCCTCTTCATCAATGAGAAAGGATGAGCGGATAATCCCCATGT
>JAEINM010000442.1 GCA_016342385.1 Spirochaetaceae bacterium
GATAGGTAGTAGGCTTCTTTTATTTTATCTGTTTTGTACTTATCTCTGGTTTTTTCCCAGTTGTCCCAGATTGATCCAAGAACAGCTTTGGAAATGGCAAAGTACAGCTGGTTACTCGATGCTTCTTCTATTGTTTTATCAAAGCTCTGACTCAAAGAGCGTTTTATCTCTGTTAAGAATTTTTCTTTATCTATTGTCATTGTTCTCTCCCTTTTCCGTGCAAACGGTTGCATGGAAGCTATGTTTATAGAATATGAATAAAAATGATCTCTGTCAATAGTGTAGAATCTGTAATTATTTTCAGGCAGATAATGCAAATTTTATCCAGATGAGTTAATATTAATTAAAGTTCTATAAAAAAGAATACAAATAAATGTTTTTTAAATTCTAAGGAGAGATAATTGAAAAAAATAATAATTCTGTTAATGACCAGCTTGATAATCACTATTCTAACTGCCTGTGCATCGACCTCAGTTACTAGAACAGCAACTGACGAAGTTATTGATTTAAGCGGTAGATGGAATGATTCCGATGCCAGATTAACCGCGGAAGTTCTCATATCCGATGTATTATCCCGACCATGGTTATTGGATTTCGTTGAATCCGAAGGAGCTAAACCTGTTCTTATAGTTGGTAGAATAAGTAATAAGAGCTCTGAGCATATAGACTTGCTTCCTCTGGTTAAAAGTTTCGAAATGGAATTGATCAACAGTGGAAAGGTTCGGTTTGTCGCTAATAAAGAAGCCCGGGACGAGATCCGCGATGAAAAAGAAGATCAGCAGTCAAATGCCTCGGAAGAAACAGCGGCAAGATTGGCAAATAGTACGGGTGCCAATTTTATGCTTCAGGGAGTTATTACGACAACTGTCGATGCTGTAGATGGAAAACGTGTTGTTCTTTATCAGACTAATATGGAGCTGGTGAACCTCACAAGTGAAGAAATTGTCTGGTTGGGAGGACATCAGATTAAAAAGCTCGTAGAACAGGCTAAGGCAAGTTGGTAATTATGAGAAGAACTGGAAGAATTACTATAATTATTTCATTTATTCTTCCAATTCTGCTCTTTTTGACATCTTGCGCAAGCATGAGGACAATGAATGAGCAGTACAAGGAGATGGATGATCTTCTTATAAACCGCGACTTTGATCAGGCATCTGCCATTATTGAAGAGGCAAAGACAGAAGAATTATATCAGGAAAAAGACAGAGTATTGTATTACCTCGACATTGGTATGCTTAATTATTACAATGGAGAATTCTCCGATAGTATTGAAAATCTGACACTTGCTGAATATGGAATAGAAGAACTGTATACAAAGAGTGTAGGGAAGGCAATCGCCTCGGGATTGCTCAATGATAATGCCCTGGATTATTTTGGTGAGGATTATGAGGATATCTATCTGAATATATTTAAAGCTTTGAGTTTTCTTCATATGAATAATTTTGAGGAAGCTATGGTTGAGCTTAGAAGAGTGAGCATTAAACTGAATATTCTCGAAGATAAATACAAAAAGATCGTTGATGAATATAATAATTCTGATGAAGCTGAATCCCAATTAGTCGCCCTCGAGAGCCGATTTCACAATGATGTTCTCGCCCGTTATCTCAGTCTGCTGCTTTATAGGGAGGATTCCGATTATGATGGAGCTCGAATTGATAGCGAGATGATTAATGATGCCTTTGAACAGCAGACTCATTTATACAATTTTGAAAAACCACGATTGCCCCAGTTGGAATATGCAGATAGAGCATTAGTGAATTTTATTGCTTTTACAGGAAGATCTCCGGCTAAGCTGGCCAATACAATTTATATTACCAGCGGAAATAATATTGTATATCTGACTTTTACGGGGGAAGATGAGTCTTATGTCGATAAATTAGTCGGTTTTCACACTATTATTATGCCGGGAGTTCAACCAGGTTTTCATTTCAAATTTGAATTGCCTTATCTCTCCAGCAGGGGATCAGAAATATCTTCTATTTCAGTTCTGATTGACGGGATTGAAGCAGGCCAGTTGAACCTGACAGAAAATATGGAATTAATTGCTGAAGATACTTTTAAACTGAAACAGCCCTGGATCGTTGGTAAAACGGTAACCAGAACTGTAACGAAGGGCATTGTAAAAGAGCTAAGTAAAGATGCTGTGAATGATCAATTAGGTGGATTCGGTGGCCTTCTGGCCGGACTGGCAATGGATATAGCTGTGGACGCTACTGAAAACGCCGATACGAGACTCTCTCAGTTCTTTCCGGCCTTTGCCTACACCGGCGAGTTTGAAGTCCCTCAGGGTGAACATCAGATTGAACTAGTTTACTATTCAGGAAATAGAGAAGTATTCAGAGATTATAAAGGGATGATAAATATTGAAGAAAACTCATTGAATCTGATTCAGAGTTTTGTCTTTCATTGATAATTTAGGATGGTATATGAAAAAAATAATTGCACTTACAGGGCTTTTTGCTCTTCTTGTTTCTTGTGCTTCAGGTCCATCTCCCTCGGTTAGGCCGGCTTGGGTAGATAATAAGCACAGTCAATACGCAGAAGACAAATTTATGGTCGAAATCGGCATAGGGGCATCACTCCGTGATGCCAAAAGAAATGCCGCGGCAGCTCTAGCCCAGATTTTCAAAACAAGCATAAAAGTGGAAACGACAATCCAGACCAGATACAAAGAGCTGTCTTCTGGAGGCGCAGTTGACGCTTCAGAGGAAACAACTTTTGATCAGGATATTACTCAGTTAGCTGATCAGGAACTGGTCAATGTCAATTTTGGTCAATCCTGGACTAACGATCTAGGGCAGGTTCATGTCATTGCTTATATCGACAGACAGGTTACAGCCAATATATACAGAGACAGAATCGAAGAGAATAATAGTACTGTTCGTAATTTTATAAGTAAATCCGGCGATCAAAGTTCTCAGATTCGAAAATATGCCTATTATGATGCTGCTTATGTTGTCGCCCGGGCAAATCAGATGCTGATGGAGCAATTGGAGATTATCAATCTGCCTATTAGAAAAACTATCAGGACTCCCTATGATATTAACGATGTTCGCGATAGAAGAAAAGAGGCCGCTCTCATAATGGCTTTTATGGTGAATATCGAGAATGATGTTGAGGGAAAAGTCGCATCTGTATTAACTGATGAGCTTACATCCTTTGGCTTTTCCATTGATCCAGGAGGTTCACTTGCTGTCGAGGGCGCTGTCTCATTTGAAAAAGTGGAACTTGATAATGATTATGAGAATGTAAAATACTATCTGACTATAAATGTTGAAGATGAAAATGGTATTCCTATTGTCGCTCTGGAAGATAATGACAGAATATCAGCTGTTTCAGAGTCAGATGCAGAAAACAGAGCCTATCTTGAGATAGAGAAGATAATAAAGAGAGATTTAATTGGTAAGCTTATAAAATATTTTGATAGCTTTGTAGAATAGAGTCTGCAAAAGTAGGAATCCA
>JAEINM010000443.1 GCA_016342385.1 Spirochaetaceae bacterium
GGTTATTAAAAGCATCGCGAGGTTCAAATACGATCGTAGCCCCCCGCATTCCCTTATCGCTCATGTCAGAACTTAAGATAATGTCAGAAAATGAATTACTCACATCGGCCCGGGCCTGAACATATTGGGAAAGCACATATTTTCGTTCAAAACCGAGTCCCTTTTCTGTTTGTCCTGTAGCCGTAAAATTTAACTCGTAATTTCCCTCGTATCCTGTCTCTGTTATTTCTGCTGTATAAATACCGTCACCGGCGATCTGGTCCGAACCCAGACCGTCATCTTTAAGGGTAACTTCACTTGTATTCAGGCGAATAGAATCTCCTCCACGCTGCTTTATGGCATATGCGGTATGGCTTAAAATGAGCGAAGGTGGTTCTGTTTTCAATTGATGTGTGGCTGATGTCAGAGCATTGCTATTTCTTATGTTTCTGCTTGTAAAGGAGTATGATGAAAGCAGCTCCCCTATAGATTCACCGGGAGATGTAATACGGGCTTGAACATGGGCCCCTTTAACTGGTTTTCCCTCTTCTGTAATAGAGGCTGTCAGTATTATTTTATCCCCTAAATAATGGGCACCATCATCGATACTGAACTGAGCATCTAAATAAAGATCCACAATTGTGTAAAAACTCTCACTGGCCACAGTGACTGGAGTATAGGTTCCCGGTGCTGTTTCCTCAACCAGATCCAAGGTCCAGTCCCCCTGGAATGGAGACTCGGAACTACCGTCTGAAAGAGGTTTATCCACTATGTAGAATGAATAGGAATCGGTAGCTCCCTGATTTGAAACGGTAACATTTGTAAAAGAGGTATTGGGAAGGATCACCGCGCCTCCGCTGTGGCTTACCCGCAGGTGATAGGGATTCGATCCGTTTTCAGACTGTTTCCACGATGCTGCAAAGATTATTTTATCTTCCGGGGTATTTACACTCACCGATGAGGTATCTGAAACTATTAGAGGATTTCCGTCGACAGCTGTACTTAATACCTGGGAAAAATATTCAATGACTTTCCCGGGATTCTGCGATTGCTGATATTCCCCGTTTGTATATATGGATGAAAGATTCGATACTTCCGATGGCCAACTGTAGGAATCGTCTCCCACTACAATACTGAATATTTTTGTGTCTCTAATTTCCGGATTGGTAAATGCATTTAAATAATTGGGGACTCCGTAATCACCACCGGTAACAACATTAAGGTCGTAATAACCGGAATTGTTCTGTCCGTCTGTTAAGAGAACAATATATTTCTCCCGATCTGTTCCACCGCTCACTTCGTAGGAGGCAAAAGCATCGAGAGCATGACATAGAGCCTGACCTGTAGGTGTCATATTATATATCTGACCGGTAAAATCGCTGTCTGATATTGATTCATAATCAAATAGGCCCCCTGTATTGACCAGCGGTGTTTGCTGGAGATCAAGCATGGCAAATTCACTGGTTGTATGTTCAAAGCCGAAGGGCCATGGCATAAAGAAATTGAAGAATGAATTATTTCCCGTATAGGAAAGTAAGGCAATTCTATCTTTTGCATATGACGGTTTTCCCTCATTCATGGCATTGAGAACATTAATAAACAGCTCTGTTGATGTCTTGGCTGTTTCCCATTTGTAGTTGGACTCCATGGAACCGGAATGATCCAGCACAATGACGATCTCCCTGGGATCTCTGTAGATAAAGAATTCATCACCATAAGGAGTGCTGCTCACTAGCCCTTTATCATCGGTTACCAGCAGTTCTACTTTATACTTTCCCTCTGTATTAAACTGATGAACAAATTC
Organism: Spirochaetaceae bacterium; assembly: GCA_016342385.1. GTDB lineage: Bacteria > Spirochaetota > Spirochaetia > DSM-2461 > DSM-2461 > Spirochaeta_F. Next base: position 1,784 of record JAEINM010000443.1, read on the forward strand.
CTCTGTGTCGGGAATTACAATTCCTGTATCCACATAGACTGCTGAACTATTTTCTTTCCAAATTGACCAGGAAAAGTGATCCACTGACCCGTCACCGCCATTGGTCAGGGGGTCTGCGTTGGGATCACTGCTGCCTGATCCGTCGAATGTGATATTAACACCTTCCAGCAGATCTCCATGAGATTTTGTGAAGGAGGGAACCGGTTCCTGGTTGCGATATACGGTGACAGTGCGGGTTGTATTCCCAGAATTATTAGAGGGACTATCGTTATCATCTGTTGACAGAGTGATATTATAGGTGGTCGAATCTCCCGGTCCGTTAAATGTATAAGCGGCCGTTCTGGGATTGGATGGATCGGGACCGCTGACAGAGGCCGCGGAAGAACTTGTAGAACCGGAAAATGTCCAGTTCCACTGGAAAATGGCCCCATCGGGATCGTAACCTGTGGCTATAAAATCAAAACTGGCAGGAGATGTAGCTTTGAGAGGATCTGTATAGAATGAGCTTACGGGATTTTGCGGAGCACTGGATGATCCCACGGAAATCGGAATGACCTGAGTACCCGATCTGTTACCAAGATCATCTTCTGCATACAAAGCGGCATAACTGGTTCCAACCGAATACACACTCGACGGGGCGGTAGATACAGGCAGTGTATAAGGAGATGTTGAATCGGTAGAAGTATAATCAATTGTTCCATCGTTCTGATAATCGAGACTGAAAGTCACAGAAGAAGCCGAGGGATTTACAGAAGCCGTAGCGGCAAATTCTGCTGTTACTGAATTTAATCCGCTGTTGGGTGTTGCTGTAAATTCTGAAATGGCCGGTATACTACGGACGGTAAATTCATTATAGACAGTCGTACCGGCAAGGCCCCCTTTTGCATCTGTTACGGTCAGTTCAACCCGATACACTCCAAAACTGCTGAAGGTATGGGTAAACTGACTGACATTGCCTATGGAGACGCCTGTATCGGCTCCGTCTTTTAAAATAGTCCAGGAATAAGTACTTATCGAATCATCTCCTCCATTGGAAGAGGCGCTATTGGGGTCATAACTGGCCGATCCGTCAAAGAAGATGTCTACTCCTTCGACTAAAGCACCGTCAGGGTATTTATTAAAAGCGGAAACCGGGGCGACATTTTTATATACACGCACCGTTGAACCCGCCGTGTTGGAAGTATTGGCAGCATTGTCCTCTACAAATAGTGAAATATTGTAATCCTGAAATGCCGGTCCTCCCGCATAGGTATAATCATGAGCCTGCACATTGGTAGTCGATGTTGTGCTGTTCGTGTATTCACCGCCATTTATATGGTCGAAATCCCAATGGTAGGATGAAATAGAGCCATCGTCATCGTCGGCAAAAGCCGTTCCTGTTACCGTTAAAGGAGACGTCCCTTTTAAAAGATCTGTGGTAAAACCGCAATAGGGATCTACGGGAGTATTGACCGTAACAGTTAAAGGCGCGGAATAGACCGAAGGTGTCCCATACTGGTCTATGGCCATAATTTTAGGTGAATATATTCCGGGGCCGTAAGTATGGTTGGGAATGGAGACTTCCCAACGGGAATCTCCCCCGTCGTAGGTACCGCTGAATGTCGCGTCAGTTGAATCACCGTAATCTATAATAAAATCAAAAGGCCCTGCCGTATTGGGCGACGTTGCTGC
>JAEINM010000444.1 GCA_016342385.1 Spirochaetaceae bacterium
CAGCAATTCATTCATTCTGTTGATTGACCTGAGCACCGTACTTTTTCCACAGCCGGAAGGGCCGATAAGAGCTGTGACTTTATTCTTTTCCAGGTTCAGATTCACATTGTCTACTGCATGAAAATCACCGTAGTAAACATTTAGATTTTTAAGCGAAACAACCATTTCTTTTTTATCATTCACGATATTATTTTCATTATACATTTTTTCTTCCATTAGGGAGCTCATTAGTTTAATCTCCTGTTTTTACTGATTTTATTTCTGGTGAATATGGCAAAGCCATTCATTGTCAATAACAGCACCAATAGTACGAGAATCGCGGCGGCAGCGACATGTCTGAATTCGGGCTGTGGTCTGGATGTCCACTGATATATCTGTATGGGCAGTGTTGTAAACTTGGAAAAGATATTGGATGGATCGACGGATATAAAAGTCGATGCTCCGATAACAACTATGGGAGCAGTCTCTCCAATAGCTCTCGAAACGGCCAATATAGTACCTGTCATAATCCTATCCATGGAATGGGGAAGAACATGAGACCAAATGGTCTGCCATTTTGTAGCCCCGATTCCATATCCAGCATGTCTCATTGTTTGGGGTACGGCTCTCAGGGCTTCCTGAGCATTGATTATGATAATGGGAAGGATCAGAAGAGCCAGAGTCATACCCGCAGCCAGAATGGTCCTGCCGTTTGCAGTTGAAGGATCGCCGTATCCAAACATGGATCCGCTGGTTAGGGGTTCCATTCCTCTTACGAATACTGCCAATCCGAGTAATCCGTAGATAATGGAGGGCACTCCTGACAAATTGTATATGTTAACCTGTATGAATCGGGTAAATTTGTTATCTGCGGCATACTCTTCCAGATATATGGCAGCTCCAACGCCGATTGGGAATGCAAAAGCTATGGTCAGAAGGATAATCATCATGCTGCCCAGAATCGCAGTTCGTATACCTGCCAATTCGGGAACGCTCGCTTGTGAGCCAATGAGAAACTGTGGATTCAGCCATGAGCGAAACTGCACATGAGCATCGGGATATTCTTGTCCAGTGTATTCTATTATGGCATTTTTTCCTAAAATGGATTCTTTCAAATTCCAGCTTTTTACTACCCTCGGTTCGATAATCCTTTCGAAGACAAGTGACATGATTTCTGTTTTTGACCGATCTATTAAAGGATTTTCAAAATTGTATCTTCTGATCAATCCCCTGGACAGATTGGTTTCCAGTATTTCGATTAACTGACTTTTATCGAGATCATCGAGATTTCCCGAACTGATTAATTCTGTCGGTTCTATGGTATTTTGTATGGCGACATATCCAAATGCTCCATTGATTATATTCATAAGTAAGAGAATCAGCATAAATACGGCAACTATGGTAGCGAAAGTAAAAATTATGTTCCACAAATTACTGACAGTGTATCTTTTTTTAATATTATCATTAAAGTTTGACATCAATCGTAAACCTCCTGAAATCTTTTGACCAGCTTCCGGCTGATGATATTCAATGTCAGCGTTATGAAGAATAGAAGTAATCCGAGAGCGAAGATGCTATTGTAATCCACTGTGTTATAGCTAATGTCGCCTCCGGAAATTCGAACAATATACCCCGTTAGCGTTTCGGCGGCTTCGAATGGGTTGAATGTGAAATTGGGACCGGCTCCTGCAGCCAGAGCAACAATCATTGTTTCTCCAATAGCTCTACTGAGTCCCAGTATGAACGCAGCGGCTATGCCGCTGAATGCAGCGGGTACGACAACAGTTAAACTGGCTTCGAGTTTTGTGGCTCCCAGCCCGTATGAAGCTTCGCGGAGAGAATAGGGAACTGCTTTTAGCGCGTCTTCTGCTATAGATGTCACCAAAGGAAGGATCAGAATGCCCATGACCAGACCGGCAGAGGCTGTATTGTAGATATCAACAGTATTTTGTCCGAATATCAGTCTCAGCAATGGCGTCATGAAAGTCAGTGCGAAATACCCGTAAACCACAGTGGGTATTCCCGCTAAAATTTCCAATATGGGTTTTAAAATATTGCGAACTCTTTCACTGGCGTATTCGCTTAAGTAGATGGCCACGAATAATCCCAGAGGTGCTGCGACAGCCATGGCGATGAAGCTTGTGGTCAATGTTGAATTTAATAGGGGCAGTACTCCGAATTCTTCAATCAGCGGTTGCCATTTTGTCGAAGTCAGAAATTCAATAATGCTGACTTCTTTAAAAAAAAGCAGAGACTCTTTGCCCAGAATGAAAATAATGCCGAGAGTAATGAATACACTCACAGCGGCGCAGGCAAAGAGAAACCATTGAATAAAGCGTTCATGGTATTTTGGTTTGACCTTATACCATTTAGCATCAATATCTGTCACTAATTATCCTTATTTTCTTTCTTATTGATGACTATAAAATAGGCCAATTTTTTTCAGAGAGTATTAAGGTTCTGTTAGGATTGTGTTAAATGATAAAACGGACTGCTGTAGAGACAGGGCATACCCTGTCACTACATGTCATAATATTTTGAAATAGATAGATTTTTGAGAAGTCTTGCTTCTAATACATTCCCTCAACGGCTTTTAACCAGGCTTGTTTTCCCTCGGCTAAAACAGAGCCGTTTGCCGGAAAATATCCTACTCTTATTATTTCTTCATTTACATAAGTAAGGTAGTACGCTATGAACGCTGCTACCTGAGGTTTATTTTTCATGATTTCCGCATCGGAGTAGATGTATAAAGGTCTTGCCAGGGGATAGGCTGCCGCATCAACATTCTCTCTGTTGGGCTCGACACCGTCGATATTCAGAACGTTTAACACTTCTTTGTTTTCTACATAATAGGCGTATCCGAAGAATCCGATTCCATAGGGTGATTCTGATATTCCCTGAACAAGGATGTTATCATCTTCAGACATCTGCAGATCGCTTGTTCCCAGAATAGGAGCTGAATCTTTATCAAATACTTCTTCTACGAAATAATCAAATGTTCCCGAGTCTGTTCCGGGTATGAACTTGAGTATCTTTTCATTTGGCCAGTCAGCTCTTACATCACTCCATTTTTCCGAAGTAAATAATTTTGCCAATTCTTCAAGAGTGACATCTTTTGCAAATGTATTGTTTTTGGCAACTGTTACTGCCAGAGCATCTGTTCCTACTCTGAATTCTATGGGATCCCTTCCGATCTCTTTGGCTGCAGTTCTCTCTTTATCTTTTATAGGTCTTGAAGCATTGGAAATATCTGTTTCTCCCGCTACTGTGAATCTTTCAAAACCCGCACCTGAACCGATTGAATCAACTGTGATATTAAAGCTGTAGCCTTCATCATTAAATCTTTCAGCCATGACTTCCGAAAGGGGGAATACTGTCGATGAACCGGCAGTGATAATGTCGCCTTCGACTTTTAATGGATTGACTCCGGGTAACACACCATCTTCTGATTCGATAATCCATG
>JAEINM010000445.1 GCA_016342385.1 Spirochaetaceae bacterium
GAGAAAATCAAACATCTCTTCCTGAAGACCGGTCTTGCAAAAAATAAAAAAGAACTATTACTAGGTAGTTCCAGGATTGATATTGCGGCTCTTATTATCTGTGAAGCCATACGGAAAAACCTGACGCTAGAGGGTGAAGCTTTGTTTTATCTTCCCCTATCTCTTTTTCTCAATGACGGTGCTCATAAAGGATTCCGGTCTTTATTGACTGATAACTCCTTTTCTCTCAATTATATCTGTGACTACAAAAATTATTCTGTTTTCCCCGATGTTTCAACCAGATACGGTTTTGCCTCTTTTACAAAGGGAAAGAAAACAACCTTTCCTATTGACTATTACTTTATAAATAACAGTGAAATTATTGATCATCGCCAGGCGTCCCCTATTGGAGAAAGAACCAGCCCGTTCATAATTTATAATTTCAACGAAAAGACCAAAATCCCCTGTATCCGGATAAAGGAAGAGAATAGGCCGAGACAGGGATTAAACACCTGTGGAGCCAATCGCCTTTTCATTTTTGATACAATGGAGTCTCTGGAAAATGACCTGGCCCGTGTTGCCAACAAAGAGATCTCGGCTATTTTACCGACAGAACTCCTCTATCCTCTTATAGGAGCTGATCAATTCAAGAAAAATGAAAAAAACCGATATGTTTTTCTGCCCTATAAAAGAAATGGAAGAGTTCTGTCAGAAGAGGAACTTATGAAGTTCCCCGAAGCTTTTCGATATGTTAAAAAACACAAAAAAACTCTTATTAATAGAAAAGGGGTTCTTATTCAGAATGCCATTAAAAGGGGAACCTGGTGGTCACTACTGGGAATAGGCCCCTACTCTTTCAGCCCCTGGAAAGTGGTCTGGGAAGCTTATGGAAAAAAAGGATTTAAAGCAGAAATTTTCTCGGAAAAATCGGGAACTCTATGGCAGCCGAACCAGGCATTACAGGCATTTATTCCATTACAGAATAAAGAGGATGCAGAGCGGATTGCCGGTGAACTGAATAATCCTATAATAGAAAAGCTCTTGAAAGATCAGGGGATGGAGGGAACCTGTAACTGGGCTCAACCGGGCAGAATGATGAAATTCTTCCGGATTAAAGACGAAACCTAAAGCTCAGACCAGTCATCCATATATATTCCACATCCACGGGTGTTATCACAGAATAGGCTCCGAAGTGAATTCCGGCAGAAAAATACTTAAACTGCAGTTCACTGGTTATTTTAAAGTCAAAAAGATTCAATGTACTAATCTTCGGAAAGAAGAGGAGATTAATATCCACATCAAATATCAGTCTTTTCAGAGCTTCTCTATCCCAGAAAAGAAAGAGGAGGGGTGCTTCAATGTTAACCCCCATATTGAATCCATTGAGAGAATCAAGGTCTATAGAATAGAATTCATAGCCTCGGGAAAAATACCCCCGATAACCCAAGCCCAGTTTAAAAATGATTTTTGAGTCAGGTGTTTCCATAAAAAAAGTTCTGAAATCTATCATCACATCAATCACATGGAGCTGGCTCGATGCAAACCCCTGATCTTCCGGATCGAGAAGAAACAGAGAGTAGACGCCGCTAAGGCCTAAAATCCGATCCCAGGCAGGGAAATAATAATCCGCTTCAATATTGAAACTGACAGATCTCCCACTTTCAGAGGGGAAAACAACCGATTCCTCGCTAATACTCCAGGGGAGGACCAGATTAGGGGAAAGGGAAAGCTCAAAAGCAGTTCTGGTATCCTCGGATTGGACTAATTGAGAATCTTCTTCTCTTACAGAAAAATCCGGTTTTTCCAGATTTTCATCACCATTTTCCTCTTCTGAATCGTTAGTTGTGAAATTCGGCTTTTCAGTAACATCAGCTTCTCCGGTTCCTTTATCTTCCGAAGTGTTGTACTCTATATTGTACAATTCCAATATAGAAGTCCTAAGATCAATCGCCCTCTTATTGACCGGATCAATAGCCAGAACATTTTCAAGAGTCATAAGAGCTTGTTCATACTGTCCTGAGCTAAAATAATCCAACGCCAGATTAATACTGTTTTCAATTTCTTCTTCCATAAGATAGGAATCCATCTGAGCGATGAGTGAATGTATTGAAAAACTGAGAACAAGAGCAATGGTCAGTAATCTTTTTTTACTCATTTCAACAATTCCCTGAGTCCACTGGAATCGGGGAATTCCGGGAAGATATCATTCCAGAAACCTTTACAATCGGGATAAGAAAGCTCTCTCTTTAATATTCTCATAAAATCCTTTCTGCTTATGTTCTCAGCCCCGAGACTCTCGAGATGTTTTGTATGATCCTGACAATCAATAAGAGAAAACCCTTTATCCTTTAAAAAAAGAGTCAGGAGAATAAATGCCAGTTTAGATCCATTGGATATGCTTGTAAACATGGATTCTCCAAAAAAAATACGTCCCAGAGACACTCCATATAATCCAGCCAGCAATCGCCCCTCTTTTCGGACCTCTACCGAATGAGTCCATCCCAGACGGTTGAGCTCACAGTAGCCCGCAACCATGTCCTCGGTAATCCAGGTTCCCCCCGGACCTTTGCGGACCGCATTGCGGCAGCTTCTGATGACTTCTTCAAAATTCTCATCGAGAACGACGTCATATCCCGATTTGCGGATCTCCTTTTTCATGGATTTGGAAATTATCAGCTTTTCTGTGAATAATACAAATCGTGGATCCGGGCTCCACCAGAGAATTTCATCTCCTTCATTAAACCAGGGAAAAACTCCCTGCCTGTATGCAGAGAGAAGAACTCCTGGGCTGAGGTTCCCGCCTATGGCGACGATTCCCTCTTCTGTAGAATCTTCAACAGAGGGAAAAGATATAGATTCTCCTGCATCAAGCCATGGCAGACTCAAGTCAACTCCCCGTGAGTTATGATGATTTTTACTTCATTATCAACAATCTCCGCAAGTGCTTTCCCTCCTTGAGAGAGATCGCCGAATAAAACCTGATCAACAAAAATAGATTTGATCTTATCTTCTATTAACCGGGCGATATTTCTCGCTCCGAACTCAGGAGAATAGCCTGTTTCCGCCAGCCAGGTTATACATTCATCACTGACTTTAAGAGTGACATTTTTTGTTTTAAGCATAGACTGAAAATGACCAATTTCCTTGACAACTATTTTTTCTACAATTTTCATATCCAGACGGTCAAAAAGGACTGTTTGATCGAGACGGTTTCTAAACTCCGGAGCGAAAGTATTTTCCACTGCTTTTTCAAGGGATCCCACATTGGCAAGACTATCACCAAAACCGATTACCGCTTTACCCAGTTCTGAGGCTCCTGCATTAGATGTCATAATAATAATAACATTTCGAAAATCGGCTTTCCGGCCCATATTATCAGTAACAGTGGCATAATCCATCATCTGTAGAAGAATATTAAAAATATCTTTATGGGCCTTTTCAATTTCATCGAGCAGAAGA
>JAEINM010000446.1 GCA_016342385.1 Spirochaetaceae bacterium
AAGAATTGATAGGTCGGAGTGGGAATATAGTTAAAACCCTCTATTCCCAAAAGTTTGAGATAATTCAGATTAATCCCATTAAGCCATAAATCACCCTTAACTTGATCCAACCAATTATAAGTTTCATGTTCTTCAGACATCCCTTCACAACAATAAACAGGTTTTAACTGCGATTCTTTTTGGATCAATCCGGTTATAGTGTGACCAGGTCCTATTTCAATGAAAAAAGTAAAATCTTTCATCAGTTTCTTAACACAAGAAGAAAACAAAACAGGTTTCTTTATATGATCAGCCCAATAATCGGGACTGATTATATCCCCTATATTTACCCATTCTCCTGTACTATTTGAGACAAAAGGGATTTGAGCCGGTTCCATGTCCACTTCTTGTAAAAACTCTTTAAATTTTATAGCGGCTTCATCCATTAATGTAGTATGAAATGGAAATTGATTTTTTAATCGGACATAAAGCAGATTTTCAGACTCAAGAACCTTTAAAAACGCCTCTATATGTTCCTGTTCACCAGCCACTACAATCTGGTTTTCTGAATTAATCGCAGAAATATATACATTAGGTGTAAGGATTGAATGCATTTTATCCAGCGGAGCCATAACAGCTAGCATTACTCCCGCAGGAGCCGCCTGCATAAATTCACCTCTTTTAATGACAACTTTTATGGCTGATTCAAGTGAAAAGATTCCACTCAAACAGGCCGCTACCAATTCACCGAGGCTATGACCAATAAAAGCAGAAGGATGGATCCCATCGTGCATAAGCGTTTTTGCAATAGCCCATTCAATAGAAAATAAAATAGGTTGACTATAACTGGTTTGTAAAAACTTCATTTTATCTTCATCATTTTCCCCTAAAAAGATATTAAGGGGATCCCAACCTGTTGATTCTTTTATAATTAGAAAACATTGATTTAAAAACTTAAAAAAAGAAGCGTTAGTCTCATAAAGTTGTTTTATCGAAGCAGGGATATCGACGCCCTGTCCAGGAAAACAAAAAACTATATTATTTTTCTCTATGTTTTTACTTATTGAAACAGAAGATGTAAGATTGATCTCACCATTTTTATCTTTTGAAAAGAGGTAATAACCTCGGTAATTATAATGTTTCCGTTTTTTAAATAGTGAAAAACTTGCATTTCCAAATTCTGATGAATCCAATTCCAATAGGAATTTATATAGTGCCTCTCCATTTCTATCCCGATCTTCCGGAGTCCTTCCTGAAAAAGGAATTATACCATGAAATATCGGAGTGGGATCATTTTGAGCTGCTCGGTTCCACTCTTCAATAATGGCGTGGACATTCGTCCCCCCTACTCCAAAAGCACTAACACCGGCAATCCTTCGTCCATTAATAGGAGACCAATCCTTAATCGTATCATTTATATAAAATGGTGAATTATGTATATTCATTTCAGGATTCGGTTCCGAGTAATTTATTGTAGGTGGTAGTTTTTTATTCTTTAATGCTAATATAACTTTAATTAATCCGGCAACTCCCGAAGCAGTATCTAGATGCCCTAAATTTGGCTTTACACTGCCAATGCCACAATATCCTATTTTGTCAGTATCCAAACGAAATGCCTGAGTTAGAGCTTCTATTTCAATTGGATCTCCAAGCTGGGTGCCTGTCCCATGAGCCTCGATATAACTGATCTGATCTGGTTCAACATCAGCTATCCCATGAGACATAGCAATAACTTCTGCCTGTCCATCAACTCCAGGTGCGGTATATCCTATTTTATTTTTACCATCATTGTTTAAAGCAATTCCCCGAATAATAGCTTCAATATAATCACCATCACTTACTGCATCTTCAAGTCTCTTTAATATAACTACTCCGACTCCGGAACCAAAAGTTGTTCCCGAACCATTCTTATCAAAGGCTCTGCAGTGTCCATCTGGAGATAAGATTTCTCCAGGTTTATATAAATACCCCTGTTTTAACGGTACTGAGATGGATACGGCGCCGCAAAGTGCCGCATCGCACTGAAATCCCAATAGATTTTGGATACCCGTATGAATAGCAGTCATTGAAGTGGAGCATGCTGTCTGAACAGTGATGGCAGGTCCCCTCAAATTTAGTTTATAGGCAACTCTAGTCGCAAGGAAATCTTTATCATTACCTATCATGCGCTGGAAATCAGAGGAACTGTCTTTTTTTCCACTTAATTCAATATTTTTTAAAAGATAAGAATTTTGACCACAACCTGCAAAAACTCCAATTCTGCTTTTTTCCAGGTCTTTTATTATTCCAGCGGCTTCCAACGCTTTATAGGAATGCTCTAAAAATTTTCTATGCTGAGGATCCATAAAGAGAGATTCTTTAGGACTATAATTAAAAAAGTCTGCATCAAATCTTTTTGATGTATCTAATCCCCCGGAACGCTTTACATAATGTATATTATTCACAAGTTCTTCCGGGATCCCTTCCTGAATTAATTCCTCATCAGAATAATCCTTAATAGTCTCTATACCATTAGAAAGGATATTCCAATACTCTTGTGGATTTTTTACTCCGGGGAATTCAAATGACATACCAATGATAGCTATTAAATCCTGTGTTTCCTGTCTATCTTCCACAATTGGATCCTGCCCTTTTTCGTTTAAAAAGATTTTTTGTATTTTTCAATTGATTAGTATTATTATTATTTGTTTCAAAATTATCTGACATGCTTTTGATTGTCGGATATTGATAAAATCTTAATATAGGAATATCCATGTTTAATACTCGATCTGTTTGTTTCTTCAAAACAGTGATTAATAATGAATGTCCACCAAGATCAAAGAAACTATCATCTATTCTGAAATCTGAAACACCAAGAATATCTTCCCATATATTTTTCAAGGTTAGCTGTAGATCAGAGAGATGTTCCTCTACTTTCTTATTTCTAATTTCCCTATACTCAGGGAAGCTGTTATGATCAATTTTCATATTTGGAGACCTGGGGAAATCTTCCATCTGAATAAAAAAACTGGGGATCATATAATCGGGTAATTTTTTTTTCAGTACGCTTTTTGCAGAAGAAATATCTAATGTGGGATCTGATGCGATATAGTAGGCGACTAGAATTGAATTGTTGAACTTGTCCTTTTTCGCCAATACAACAGCATCTTCTATTGAAGGGATATCTCTTAATACTGATTCAATCTCTCCTGCTTCAATCCTGAATCCTCGTATCTTGAGCTGGTTATCCATTCTCCCTATAAAATGGATTTCACCGTCCTCCGCTTCGACGACTAAATCTCCTGTAGCATAAATCGGAGATGTATCATATATAGTATTCATATGAAATTTATCATTTGTCAGCTCCGGCTTTTTCCAGTATCCAGGAGAAA
>JAEINM010000447.1 GCA_016342385.1 Spirochaetaceae bacterium
CACTTCGGCAATAACATTGAGGTCATTGGATATACGGCTCATGAGGTGACCGGTTTTCACTCTGTCAAAATAACTGAATGACAGCTTTTGAATATGAGCAAAGAGATCCCGTCTCATATCAGCTTCCATACGGGCTCCCAGAATATGCCCCCATTTTACTCTGACATAGGTCAAAGCTGATTTTGCCATATAAATTCCCAGCATAAGAGCCAGAGCCATAATAATATTCTCTACATTTTTTGAAGGTAGATAATCACCGATCAGCGTTCTGGCCAGAAAGGGTATGAAGATAGCCATAGCCGATGAGGTTATAGCGCAGAACATGTCCAATATAAATAAGAGTATGTGCGGTTTATAATAGGTGATGAATTTTCTAATCATAGGAAAAAGATACAATATGATTTCTAAAAAGCCTATACTGGAAAATTATTTAGAATCATTTTTTATTACAGCTTTTTTGAATTAGATAAAACATATTTAAATGTGCATCCCTTTGGAAAAATCTTAATTTTTCATTTAAAATAAGGAAACAAGGAAAAAAAATGGCAGAACCGATTAGTTTTATTTCATGGAATGTAAATGGCCTGAGAGCCGCTCTGAAAAAAGGTCTGACTGAAACTATAGAGAAATGTAATGTGGATATTTTCTGTGTTCAGGAAACAAAAATGCAGGAGCACCAGCTGACCGATGAAATGCAGGCCCTCAACAGGGGACAGGGCTACTGGAGTTTTTCCACTGTGAAAAAGGGATACAGCGGAGTAGCCGTCTTCTCACGGATTAAGCCGCTCAGTGTGAAGCATGGATTTGGGATAGAGGAATTCGATCAGGAGGGCCGTGTCCTGGAAATGGATTTCGGTGATTTTGTCCTTTTCAATATATACTTCCCCAACGGACAACAGAATGATGAGCGGCTCGATTACAAACTGCGATTCTACAATGCCTTTCTGGAAAGAGCACGGGAACTCAGGAGTAAAGGAAAATCCATTATCGCCACGGGAGATTTCAATACGGCTCACAATGCCATCGACCTGAAAAATGACAAGGCCAATGAGAAATACTCGGGATTCCTTAGAATAGAGCGCGACTGGCTGGATAAATTTGTAGCTGATGGTTATGTGGACACATTCCGGCACTTTTATCCCACAGAGGAGAAGTACTCCTGGTGGTCCTACCGGATGAATGCCCGGGCCAACAACACGGGGTGGAGAATCGATTACTTTTTTGTCTCACAAGATCTTATTAATAAAGGCTATGTAAAAAAAGCCTGGATTGATAATGATATTACAGGATCTGACCACTGCCCTGTGGGATTAGAGATACATGTGAACAGAGTTAACATATTTTGAAAATCTAGGTAATTTTCCTATAGTTTTCTCGTCAGTTTCATGGTATTAATAATAAGAGTCATAGCAGGAATCCTCTGTTATATCCCCTTTAGTTTTTTTAATCAAAACTCCAGGGTTGATGGGAAAACTGCTATGACTTTTATCATCGCTTCACTTCAATTTTAATACATTGGGGCAGAATTTTCAAAAAGCTACAGAATTGTGATATTTCCAGCCTATGGGGAGTCATTAGAATTTGTCAAACAGGTTTGAACAGGATTGAATGAAATTTCACAATATGCCATAATACCAAAAGATAATTTTATACCCAATGGGTAAGAATGTAATATATATCCCGGAGAAGGTTCCGAGGAAACAGAGGAGAATATATAATGGCAAAGATCAGAGTTGGTTTTAACGGAATGGGAAGAATTGGTAAAAACGTTATGCGTTTTATTACTTCAGAGCTTAATGATCAGATTGAAATTGTTGCAGGAAATGACCTTGTGTCTGCAAAAGATATTGCAAACAGCCTTCCAAAAGATTCTATTCACGGAAAATTCCCTGTAGAAGTTAAACTGGTAAGCGATAATGTTATTAAAATCGGTGACAATGAAGTTACTGTATACGCTGAAAAAGATGCAAACAATATCCCATGGGGTAAACACAATGTTGACATAGTATTCGAATGTACAGGATTCTACCTGAGCCAGGAAAAATCACAGGCTCACATTAATGCAGGTGCCAAAAAAGTAATTATTTCCGCCCCTTGTAAAGATGACACAAAAACAGTTGTTATCGGTGTTAACCACGAAACTCTCACTGGTTCTGAAACTATCGTTTCCAACGCCAGCTGTACAACAAACTGTCTTGCTCCAATGACACACGCTATCGACATGACATACAAAGTAATCAGTGGTCTTATCTGTACAACTCACGCTGCAACAGCAACTCAGAACGTTGCTGACACATTCGGTGGTGGTAAAAACAGAGCTACTTTAAATAACATTATTCCTGCCAGTACAGGTGCTGCTATTGCAGTTGGAAAAGTACTTCCACACCTAAACGGTAAACTGAACGGTACAGCTCTTAGAGTTCCAACTGATACAGGTTCTGTAGTTGAAGCAGTATATGTCATTGAAGGTACAGTTTCTGTTGATGATGTAAAAAAAGCTATTGCAGCTAATGTTGCTAAAATTAACAGTTCTTCTCTACTAAAAAAAGTAGCTACATTCGGAGACTACTATGAGTGTTCAAGAGATGCTGTTGGTGAACCATACACGTCTATGATCACAGACAATGTACAGGTTGTAGCTGCCGGTAAAGACACACTGGTTAAAGTTACTTCTTTCTACGACAACGAAATGGGTTACTCCAGCAAAATGGCTGAGTTGGCTCTGATTCTTACAAAATAATTCCTGTAGGGACCGAAAGGCCTTTCGCCCCTGCAGAATATAATAAAATCCCCTTCCACTGCGGTTGGGGATTTTTTTATATCCTAATTTCCATAATTGCCTTAGAATTAAACTATATTATGACCGAAAAAGAAAACACATTTATAGAAAAAGAAGATAGCCTTTTTGTCTCTGAAACAGACATACTCCTCCACTCACAGGAAATCATACTGAGCAGGATAAGAGATCCCCAGGTTTTATTTTCAGAGTATGAACAGCTCTCCACCCAGTACGGTAAATTATTGCGGCAGACAAAAAAGCTTGTGCGCATGGGTGATCACACCCAGAAAAAATTGCTCGAGACAAATGAACTGGTTCAGGAGAAAGTCTCACAATTAACGCAGGCTGAAGAAAAGCTCACACTCCTGTCTATAACCGACACACTAACACAGCTCTATAACAGACGGGGAACCTATGAATGGCTCGATGATCTTGAAGGACAATACCGTCTCCATGGAAAGACCTTTGCCCTGTTTATAATCGACATCGATTACTTTAAAAAGATCAATGATACTTACGGCCATAACACGGGTGATCATGTTCTGATAAAACTTGCCGAAATCATGAGAAATTCTCTTCGGAAGCAGGATTTTCTCGGACGTTGGGGAGGAGAGG
>JAEINM010000448.1 GCA_016342385.1 Spirochaetaceae bacterium
TCCATTGTTTTATAATCATTTTCAAAATCGACCCATCTTCCGAGTCTGTTGATTACAGTCTGCCATTCTCCGGTATAGCGCAGCACTATTGATCGGCATTGTTCATTGAATTCAGAGACACCAAATTTCTCGATTTCCGTCTTCCCCGATATACCGAGTTCCTTTTCCATTTCGTATTCTACAGGAAGTCCATGGCAATCCCACCCGAATCGGCGTTCCACCTTTTCACCTTTCATGGCATGGTAACGGGGAAAAATATCTTTTATTGTACCGGGAACAAAATGCCCGAAATGAGGCAGCCCGGTGGCAAATGGAGGTCCATCATAGAATACATATTCGGGAGCGCCTTCTCGCTGATCAATTGACCGCTGGAAAATTCCTTTGTCTTGCCAGAATTTTAAAATAGCTTCTTCCATCTTCGGGAAGCTTACACGCGGATCTACTGGTTTATACAACTTGTCCTCCAAATATGTTTATCATATGTTCTTTTGTTTATCCGCATATAATATGTAATTTCAGGCTCTTAGACAAGTATTAAAGGTTCTTTGACTGAGTCCCTTTACTAAAAAAGATGAGAACAGCAAAAGCTGTCGCCCCCATTCCGCCCAGAGAAATGAGATCGGGAGATTCCCCGGGAATGATAATCCAGCTGAAAACAGCACCACCTACAGGGATAATGAACTTCCAGATACTCAATGTTGTCACAGGAACAGCCCGGTCTTTCAGAAGATAGAACCATATGGAAAAACCTGTAGCGGAGAGAGCGGACAGATAAAGAAGTGCTATAAAAAACTCAACCTGAGGGTCTGAAAAGACAGAAAAATCAATCCCTTCAGTCAGCAGCGATATAAGAAAAAGAAATAAACCTCCCGTAGAAATCTGCAGGGAGTTGAGAAGAACAGGCTTAATAGGACTTCTCTTTCTGACAATATAGATACTGGCGAAAGCACCGCAGATACTACCCGTAAGCATAAGAAAAATCCCTGTTATTTCCTGTCTCCCGACAATAGTTGACAGATCACCCTTACCGATTGTTATGAGTATGATCCCTCCTAGTGCGACAAGAAAGCTGATCAGTTTTCTCGCAGTCAATCTGTCCCCCTGTCCCTTCAACAGAAAATGGGCCATCAATGCACCGACAAGAGGAGAAGCCCCGTTGATGATGGCACCGGTAGAAGCCTCTACAAGATTCATTGATAAGAAAAAGAACGCATAGAGAAGTACTGTCTGAAAGAGGGAGACGGTTAAAATAACTCTCCAGTACTTTTTCACTTCTCCTGCTATATGAGAAAGAGGACCACAGAAGGGAATCAGTAGAAGACCGGCTATAAAAAAGCGGATCCCCGCAAAAAAAAGGGGATCTGCGTATTTGAGACCTGTTTTCACACCGGCAAAAGCTGTCGCCCATAAAAGACAGGCAAATATAGCCAGTACCGTTGAGGGGATTTTTTTAACCAATTTTTGTTTTCCCTTTCAACCATTTTGTTTCATCATCGCTGAGATCTGTTGAAAGATTGTGAAATACCAGCTGATTGTATTCATCAATCCACTGTAATTCCTCTTCTGTCAGAAGACTCACATCAATGAGTTGCGGTTCGTAGGGACAGAGTGTCAATGTTTCAAAACTATAGAATTTTCCGAAATCGGTTTCCTTTTCCTCCTGAACAAGAACCAGATTCTCAATCCTGATTCCATGACTTCCCTCGCGGTAAATCCCCGGTTCATTGGATAAGATCATTCCCGGTCTCAAGGGAACATCCACAGGTTTGGGACTGATATTCTGGGGACCTTCATGAACGCTCAGATAATGACCGACACCATGGCCTGTTCCATGTCCATAATCGATCCCCTCTTTCCACATAGCCAGCCTGGCGAGCAGGTCGAGCTGATATCCTCTTGTACCGGCAGGGAACTGAGCCATAGAAAGAGCAATATGTCCTTTTAACACGAGCGTATAATCGCGGATTTCCTCTTCTGATGGATTACCCATGGAAATTGTTCTGGTAATATCAGTTGTTCCTCCTGGATATTGTCCACCCGAATCAATAAGAAACAGTCCTCCCTTATTATCGATGGAAAACTGGGAATCCTCATCAGCGCTATAATGACAGAGTGCTCCATGAGCACGGTAAGCGGGAATCGAAGTGAAACTCTCTCCGGCAAAATCTTTTCCCATTTTCCTGAAACCCTTCAGTTTTGCAGCCAGAGATAATTCACTCATGGGTTCGCGATTACGGTTTTCCTCTATCCATTTCAAAAACCGAACCATAGCCACACCGTCGAGCTTCATAATTTTTCTTACATTATCAATCTCAACTTTATTCTTCATTGACTTTAAAAGAATAGTCGGGTTTTCTGTATTTTTAATCTCAGCTTTGTCATTTATTGAATCAATAATACGGATACTGGTTTTCCTTTTATCGACTAGAACAATGGAATCTTCTTCAATCTCCGACATAAATCGCTCCACATCGGAATAAGGTAGGATTTCGACAGAGGATTTATTCAGGGCTGTCTTGACAGTTTCATCGATCTTACCTTTCTCTACAAAGAGATAAGCCTGATATAATGTCACAAGAGAATAACTTATAACCACAGGAATACAATCCAGATCATCTCCCCGGATATTGTACAACCAGCAGATATCATCCAGGGAGGTCAGAACATGATGAGTCGCTCCCTTTTCGATCATGATCCGCCTGATTTTTTTCAGTTTTTCCCCACGGCTCAAACCGTTATATTTTTCATCGTGAAGAAATATCTTTCCTCTGGGAAGAGGCGGTCTGTCCTCTTTCCAGATCTGATCCATAAGTGAACAATCGCTTTTGAGGGATAAGCCGAATTGACTCAGCAGCGATTGTATTTTTTCTGCCATCTCTGCAGAAAGATTCCTTCCGTCAATTCCAACAGTCTGACCTCTTTTCAGATTTTCTATCAACCAGGTTTCAAATGAGGGAACACCATCCATACCAACCCGGAACAATTCAATGTCCGATCCTTCAAGTTCTTCAGCAGCTTGAATGTAATATCGAAAATCCGTCCATAATCCCGCTGCATTTCCTGTCACGACTACTGTCCCGGCACTACCGGTAAAACCGGAAATCCATTTCCTGAACTGCCAGTGTGGTGAAACATATTCCGATCCATGGGGATCTTCTGAAGGGATAATATAAGCATCAATCCCCTTCTCCTCCATGAGCATTCTCAAGGTTGATATTCTCTCGTGTATAGTCATTTTTTTCCTCTATATATTTTAAAATGAGTATCCTAAAAATACTGCATAATCCATGAATCTTCAACTTTTTATTAGTAGAAATAGTAGCGTGGCTTCAACCTTGAGGAAAAGATTATCCCCTTGACTCGGGAAAATTTTAATTAAATTAC
>JAEINM010000449.1 GCA_016342385.1 Spirochaetaceae bacterium
CAGACTGATTGTCCTCTTCGCTTTCACTAAGAGCCGCCTCAGCTTCAACCTCATCATCAACTATTACATCTTCAGCAACATCATCTTCTACAGTTACTTCTTCTTCATAGTCTTCTTCGGTATCTACTTTCTCGCTGTTATCAACTGATTCATCATCAGTTGCGACAATTTCATAATCATCACTTACAGAACTTTCTACGGAAGCTTCTTCCTGGATTGGATCTTCATTCACAACTGTTTTATCAGAGGTTGAGTCTAACTCCTCCAGTTGATTCAGAGCACCGATAATTTTATCCTCAATTTCAGTCTGGTCTTTATTAAGCTGTTCAGTAATTTCTTCAAGTTCCATTATCCGGAATTCATATTTTTCAATTTTTTCTTCAAGAACTACTTTTTCGGCTTTAAATCTGTTTATCAGATCTACAGCATCATTAACTTTTTTTTCAAGCTTTTGAACCTGATCGAGGGTAATCATATTTTATTCTCCAAGAGCTGCTTTTGCAGTTGCAACAATAGCACTAAAAGATTTTGGATCTTCTATAGCAAGATTAGAGAGGACTTTTCTGTTGATCTCAACACCGGCTTTGTTCAAACCATTGATAAATCTACTGTAAGTCATTCCCTCTTCTCTAACGGCAGCTGAAATTCTTGCAATCCAAAGCTGTCTAAAGTCTCTTTTTTTGACTTTTCTATCTCGGTATGCATACTGTCCCGCTTTTGCAACAGCATCTTTGGCTGTTCTGTGAAGTTTACTTCTTCTTCCCCAGAAACCTTTAGCCTGTTTTAAGATCTTTTTACGGTGATCTTTTCTTCTTTTTCCATCTACTGCTCTAGGCATTTTTTACCATCCTTGAAAATTAACCGTAGGGTAACAGTTTTTTAATTCTTGGCACCTCTACCTTATCGACTACGTCGGGGTGTCTGAGGTTTCTTTTCCGCTTAGCGGATTTTTTTGTGAGAATGTGACGAGTTCCCTGTTTTTTGTATTTAACTTTTCCGGAAGCTGTCAGCTTATATCTCTTTGCCGCACTTTTACGTGTCTTCATTTTGGGCATAGTGATACGTCCTTAAACTTATTTCTTTGACTTCGGGCTCAACATCATGAACATAAATCGGCCTTCCATTCTCGGAGGAGTATCCACAATATAAGACCCTTCGTCAAGAAGTAATAATAATTTATCTAGAACTACCTTTCCAAGTTCAGTATGAGCAAGCTCTCTTCCTCTGAATCTGATAGTTACTTTCACTTTATTTCCCTGATTGAGAAAATCCTGAACAAATTTGGTTTTAAATTCCAGGTCATGTTTCTCGATTTTAGGCTGCATTCTTACTTCTTTCAGTTTTACAAGCTTTTGTTTCTTTTTCTGTTCTCTGTTTTTCTTTTCCAGTTCAAACTTGTACTTGCCGTAATCAAGAAGTTTACAGACTGGAGGTTTGGACTGGGGCGCAACCTCAACTAGGTCAACATTTAATTCTTTAGCCATGTCCAGTGCATCACGTGTTGTGATAATCCCTCTCTGTTCTCCCTGATCATCAATCAATCTTACTTCTCTTACTCGAATTTGCTCATTAATCCTTAAATCTTTAACAGCCAATATTCCTCCCTGGGCTTGTGGGGTTTCCCCCTTTTTTTACCAATTCAACTTTTTGTTCAAAAAAATAGAGCAAAAAATAAATCTGCTCAATAAAATATTATCTAAAAGTCACTTCCTTGTCCATAAGATAGTCTATAAACTATATGAAATAATTTCTTTTAATAGACCTTTTAGTTGTATAAGCCATATTATTTATGCTAAAAAAGATAAATAGGGGAAACAACAGGAGGATATTAATTGATATTATTTTTACTATTTTCAATTCCTATTACATATTTTATTACTAATTTGCTATTTAACAATTACAAAATAAAAATCAGAACTCTGGTTTTGCCTTATATATATGGAATGAGTTTTTCTATTCCTATCCTTTTACTATATTGGGCTTTTTTTAAATCGTATTTTAATAACTGGACTTCTTCAGGTCTGTATTTTTTCTATTTTTTAAATAAAGACGGTGTATTCGGGATTTATATAATTATTGTTATATTCCTTCTGTTTTTTTTCCTTAAAAAACCAATAAAAGAATCCTGTTTAAGAGAGATAACAATTTATCTAATGGGTTTTTATTTTGTACTATCTCTATATGATAGTCTTCTGGCGGAAAACTGGTATAGTAGTCTTGAGCTGTTTATTATCCCCTTAAACAGAATCTCATCTATCTTTTTTAATTCAATTTTTATTTCAAAAGCTGTAAAAAGCATATACTGGCAAAAATATCTATGGCTTGGGATAGCTGTGGTGTTCACTTTATTTATGGTGATTATTCCTGTCATTTTTGTAAGAAATCAATTTTTAAGTTCAGCAATTGTTGCGATTCTGATTTTAAGCGCATCGATTTTTACGTATATACTTGAATCCAAGGGAAGATTGTTCCTTTAGTTTACTATAATATTCAGATAAAGTCCGGGAGATGGAGTGCGAATAAGGACAAACCTTAAGTTTTATATAATACTGTTAATCATTCACACTGCAACTTCATGCTCTATAAAACCTTTGACAATTCTGGTAGATCCCTGGTGGGAAACAGCTGTTGATTCTGGTGGATTATTAAAAAGAGAAATCTTTATTCAGAATATCAGGTCATTGAATAGAGTTAAAAAATATACAGCTTCCAATGAAGAAGAAGCTATTCAATTTTTACAAAACCTCTCAGAATCCTCCGATAAACAGACCGTTATAATCACTCCTATTTTTTATTCTTTTTTAAGAAAGACTTCATCTGATGAAAAAATAATAAACTATATAATATTAAATGGATTTTATGACGATCCTGCCGATAATGTAATAGCGGTTTATAGTTCAAGGGAAGAGGTGTATTATCAGGCAGGTATAAAAGCAGCACTATTTTCGAAAGATAATGAAAATTGCACAGTAGCTTCTGTTTTCTATACGGGATCCATATTAAAACGACTTGAAATGGAAAGTTTTGCAAATGGATATTCTTCGGTAGAAGGAAGTGGAGAACTGATCAATTTTGAGCAGCAGACATACACCGGTGGAGATAACCTTAAAAAATTTATAAATTCAGCACCGGAAAAAGGTACTGGTTTATTTTTCTTTTCAGCGTCATCATTAAATCCATTTTGTATTGAACAAGCTATGCCTTTGATGATTCCTATTTCTGGAGAGAATTTAAACAGTTTAGGAATTTACAATGAACTTGTTGAATTTTCTGTTGATGATGATATGATAGAAATAATACAAACTGCTATAAAAATAGGACTCGACGGAGAAATTATTAGTGATATTCCAGTAAAACCTCTCATAAGAGAGAGGGGAATTC
>JAEINM010000450.1 GCA_016342385.1 Spirochaetaceae bacterium
GATAAAAATGGCGATTAGGACAAGTATAAACCCCCAGTGCAATCGGGATTTATTGGTTAATTCCGATAAAAACTCACTTTTCAAAGTAAGATTATGAGCGAGTTCTACGGTTTTACTGTTCGTACTGCCGGGAAGTTTCTTTAAGTAATAATTCGTTAAGAAAAATGCTGTATAATTCATCATAATTGTAACGACAACTTCATGGACATTGAATCGGGCTTTTAAATAACCGGTGGGGCCTTTACGAGAATACCAACAGCAATAGCAGTAAAGGATCCCATCATGACCTGCCCTTCTGCTCCGATATTAAACAGTCCTGTTCTAAATGCAAAAGCTACAGACAGACCGGTTAATATAATAGGCATGCAGAAAACAAAATATTCCCCAATATATCTGGGATTAAATATAGATTTTCCAGTTCCTATTTTATCAGTCGTAATACCCAGCACTCCTCTGATCATAGAAGTGAACAATTTTACCGGATTGATACCGGTTATAATCATGATTATCGATCCGACGAGAAACCCGAGTATTATGGCTACTGCCGGAATGATAATTTTATGATTCTTCTCATTTGTAATAAAAGCAACAAATCTCTTCATACTAATTAACCGTTCCTTTTTTAGATCCCGCCATCATCAGACCTAATTCATTTTCATCTGTTTTATCGGCATCAACGACACCAACAATTTCACCTTCATATATTATGGCAATACGGTCAGAAACATTAAGAACTTCTTCCATTTCCAGAGACATGAGTAAAACGGCTTTACCATTATCTCTTTCTGCTACTAATCGTTTATGAATATATTCAATTGCACCAACATCGAGCCCTCGGGTAGGTTGAGCGGCTATTAATAGTTTGGGAGATCTCTCAACTTCTCTTGCAATAATGGCCTTCTGCTGATTTCCACCGGACATACTTCTGGCCGAAGTTTCGCTACCCTGCCCCGAACGAATATCGAACTGCTCAATCAGAATATCCGAGTGTTCTCTAACAGCTTCCGGTTGAATCAGGCCTTTTTTGGCCAATGGTTCCTGAAAATAGCTCTGGAGTGCCATATTCTCTTCCAGAGAAAAATCAAGAACAAGACCGTGCTTATGCCTGTCTTCCGGGATGTGACCTATCCCTTTCAGGGTTCTTTCCCTGATCGAGTCTTTTACAACATCAGTTCCTTCAAAAAAGATCGACCCTGATTCCACTTTTGTAAGACCTGTAATCGCCTGTATTAATTCTGTCTGTCCATTTCCATCAATACCGGCAACACAAAGAATCTCACCGGGTCTCACTTCGAGACTCAGGTTTTTGACGGCCGGAAGACCTCTCGAATTCTTTACATTTAAATTCTCTATTCTAAGAATGACATCCTGGGGCTCGGAAGGTCCTTTTTCGACTTCAAAACTGACTTCACGTCCAACCATCATCTCAGCCATCTGTTCTTCTGTTGTTGATTCAACATCTACAGTACCAATATAGCGCCCCCGCCTGAGAACGGAGCAGCGATCGGCTACCATTTTTATCTCTTTTAATTTATGAGTAATAAGGATAATGGACTTCCCCTCTTTCACCAATCCTTTCATAATTATCATGAGTTCTTTGATTTCCTGAGGAGTCAGAACAGCCGTGGGTTCATCAAAAATGAGTATTTCGGCGTTTCTGTAAAGCATTTTAAGGATCTCAACCCGCTGTTGCATCCCCACTGTAATATCTTCTATTTTTGAATGGGGATCTACACTCAGACCGTATCGTTCACTGATTTCTTTTACTTTTTCAGCCGCACTATCAATATCAATTCTCCTAAAAGATTTAGTCGGTTCCATTCCAAGAATGATATTTTCTGTGACGGTAAAATTGTGAACAAGCTTAAAATGCTGATGCACCATTCCTATACCGCATTTATTGGCGACATTGGGATTAATAATATCTACTTCCTCTCCACGAACTTTAATGATACCCTTTTCAGGGTGATATAATCCGAACAAGACACTCATTAATGTAGATTTTCCCGCTCCGTTTTCTCCCAGTAAAGCATGGATTTCACCCTTTTCAACCTGTAGAGTTACATCATCATTCGCTTTTATTCCTGGAAACTCTTTTGTTATGTTAAGCATTTCAATTACATAGTCCATAACACATCTCCTGTTTTAATTTTAATCCACTTATGCTCAACAAATGCAAATTAATCAGACTATAGAATATCTGATATAGTGAATTCGGGTCATAATCACCCTATTATTTTAATAATATCAGCACCTTTATTATAAGCCAGACTCTTCAAATGGGTCATAAAAATATCAGTTGGTACCGCTTTTCTGATATTTTCTTTCTGTTTTCTCTTCAAACCTGTTAAATGAACCTTCATCAATTTATATGTTATCCCATTAAATCCCGATAGCAGTCCCGCAACAACCTTAACGGTATTTTCACTATCCATAAAATCCGACAGAACAACAGTTCGAACTTCAGCTATTTTTTCCATTTCCAGAAGTGAGATCAAATTCTTCAAAGGAGCCTCACTGGTCGTTCCACAGAGAGTGAACTGATTTTCAACAGCCTTGACATCAAATAAAAATCCATCTGTTTCCTCTATGAGACTATAGATTTCCTCAAAATCAAAATAACCATTTGTGTCGATATAACAGGTCAACCCGAGTTTCTTTACATCAATAAACAACTCTCTTAGAAACTTATAATTTAATGTGGGTTCTCCGCCGGAAACAGTTATTCCTCGTATATAAGCCCCATATTCCACAATGATATTCATCAATTCATCTTTATTGTAATATTCCGCTTTCGGAGTTGATTGGCTGGGACAGATATTTATGCAGGTATCACAACCAGTACAGCGCCTTTTCTCATATTTGACAAAACCATTTTCCAGACTCAACGCACCAGAGGGGCATGGGGCTACACAAAGACCACAGTGATTACAGTGTGAAATTGTTTCAGAGTTATGACAGTATATACAATTGATATTACATCCCTGAACAAAGATACTCAGCCGGTTTCCATCGCCATCTACATTCGAAAAAGGAATAATCTGATTCACTAATAATTTGTCTTTCATCTATTTTCACTATCCAGGATCAATCATTAGAAACAATATTCCTGTTCAATATACTCCTTTTTCTACTTCCTGGTTTTCCGGTTGAATACCTGGGCATTTTTATTGGTTCCACTGCCTAATATCGCAGTGTCTCTCAAAACAACTTCATCATTATCAGCTTTCTCAACCTCACTGCGTTTCACCAGATAACCTGTCACTCTGATTAAATCCGAATTCTGCAGATAAGTGGTTATATAGCGGTAACCTTTGGCAAAAGCTCCTTTAATGATATCCAGGACAGCGTCCGTATGGTCCAAATAGGTCTGATCAAA
>JAEINM010000451.1 GCA_016342385.1 Spirochaetaceae bacterium
TATTTGTTTTTCATATACCCCTTTCTCATTATCTGGAAGGTGGAGAGTGGATTGTCTCCGGGCTGCCTATTACTATCATTCTTCTGGCGCTACCTCTCTACAGACAACTACCTCTTTTACTGGAGCATAAATTCGCTATTTTAGCCGGTGTTACGGCAGGTGTTATTACATCGGTTACATCGGTATTTTTTTTGAGCCGATTATTGAGAGTCGATGAAGCCCTTATTCGTTCAATCATACCGAAATCCATAACAACTCCTCTTGGACTTATTATGTCGGAAACTCTGGGCGGGATTGCCGGGGTTACTGTCATCGCCATAGTTTTTACCGGATTGACCGGTGTCATTATATACATTCCCCTATTCAGAATTTTCAAAATAACACATCCTGTTGCTCAGGGGATCGCTATGGGGACAACCTCCCATGCCATCGGAACCTCCAAAGCTCTGGAACTGGGAGATATACAGGGTGCCATGAGCAGTCTGGCTATTGTCCTGGCTGGCATTATTACCATTATTTCAGCCCCGGTTTTTCTTGTTTTATTCGCTTATATCTAGTGTTCCTCATTCCAATTACAATAATCCTGAATATATGAGATCAAAACAATATTTGCGATGCTGACGAAAGGAGAGAAATTTATACCGCCAAAAATTAATAATGACAATTTATTCATTATAGTTCACTTCGGGGAGACTGAGAGGGGCCTGAATCAGGAAGGATTTCCCTTTCTCACTATATATTCAGGCGGTTTGAGGTATATTCTGCTGTTTTCCTTTTGAGATCCGGTTATCCACACATTTCCGCCTATGATGGAATTCCTTCCTATTACAGTTTTACCGCCCAAAATGGTAGCGCCGGAATATATTGTCACATTATCTTCGATTGTTGGATGGCGTTTAACTTCCGCTTCTTCTTTGATAACTTTCAGCGCTCCGATAGTCACTCCCTGATAAATTCGGACATTGTCGCCGATGATAGTCGTTTCTCCGATGACAATGCCAGTTCCATGATCCATGAAAAACCACCTTCCTATTCTGGCTCCGGGATGAATATCAATTCCTGTTTTCCGGTGAATGTATTCATTCATCATTCTGGGAATAAGGGGAACCTCTTTTTTGTACAATTCGTGGGCGAACCGGTGAATCACAATAGCTTCCAGACCCGGATAGGAGAGAATGACCTCTTCACTGGATTTGGCCGCCGGATCTCCTGATAGTGCCGCTTCCACATCGAGAAGAATCACTTCTCTTATTTCGGGAATTTTGTTTAACAAATAAAATGTGGTTTCCTCAGCACTTTCGGCACAAATGTGACAGTTTTCATCTTTATGCTTCATGCGGCAGCCGAATTTTAGACTTTTGCGGATTTCAAAAGTCAGATCTTTGGTCAATTGCTGAAGCTTGGCCCCGATGGTATAGGAGATAAGTTCATTGTTCAGATCCTCTTCTGATTCAAATCCGGGAAAAATAATAGACTCCAGATTGCGGATTATCCTTCTTATACTTTTTCGTGAAGGAAGATTCGGCCCTTCCAGATGATTTAATACACCTTTATCTTTATAGGTCTGAATAATATTATTTGTTATTTGGTCCATTGAATGATTCATCTCATAAATATAGATAATATAATCCTTAAATAAAAGGCAAATTTATTGTAACATGACTAAATATGACAGAAAAGAATTGGCAGTCTATGCTGAATAAAGCTCTGACGAGTCCTGATGATCTGCAGGGTTTCTCTCTGAGTGAGAAGGAAAAAGCGTATTTTTCCATGAAAAAAGATCATGATAATCTGACATTTATGGTTAATCCCTACTATGCTTCACTGGCGGAAGATAAGTGGGATGATCCTGTGCGGCGTCAGTTTATTCCCACGGTTGATGAATATACTACAAAAAAATATGAGTTATCAGATCCTCTTGGCGAGGACCGATACACTCCTGTTCCCCGGCTGATACACAGGTATAGGGATCGGGTCCTTCTTCTTGTCACTGATAGCTGTGCCATGTACTGTCGTCATTGTTTCAGGCGTTCTTTCACAGGTCATAAAGCCGGGGTTATCTCATATGGAGAATTGGAAAATGTAGCGGCTTATCTTTCAGACCATAGAGAAGTGAATGAAATCCTTCTCTCCGGTGGAGATCCTCTGACCTGCAGCGATAAAAAAGTCCGGGAGATCCTGACCGTTATCCGATCAGTCAGGCCGGATATCGTCATTAGACTGGCGACCAGGATTCCTGTAGTGCTACCAATGAGGATAAGTGATAGTCTGGTGAACATTCTTTCTGAAAACAGCCCCATATGGCTTGTCACTCAGTTTAACCATAGTAATGAGATTACAGAACAGGCAGAAGCAGCCGTCGATAAACTGATTGGGAAAGGTATCCCTCTATTAAATCAGTCAGTGCTATTAAAGGGGATAAATGACAGTGTCAGTGCCTTGGAGAATCTCTTTCAGGCTCTAGTACGACTACGGATAAAACCCTACTACCTGTTTCAGGGAGATCTGGCTGCCGGTACATCCCATTTTAGGGTTTCTATTGAAAGAGGGCGGGAGATTATGAGCCGGCTCAGATTGAGAATCTCGGGACTTGCCCTGCCTGTATATGCCGTCGATATGCCGGGAGGAGGGGGGAAAATCCCTCTTACAGAAAACTTTGCAATGAGTGAAGATGAGGAGAATTACTATTTTAGAAATATTGAAGGGAAACCGTATTCCTATCCCAGGGAGAAGTAATGGAAGAGATTGATTTAAGCTGGACAACAAACAGTGAAAAAGTGGAGATGGACTGCCGTATTTTCAAGGTGAGAAGTGTCTGGCGAGAAGCCGCTGAAAACAGGAAGGGGCAATTTACCATTATCGATTCACCTGATTGGGTCACAATTCTCCCTATTGTAAAAAACAGCCGGGGCAATGATTGTTTTCTTATTGTCAGGCAGTACCGTCACGGATCGGCTTCTCTGACGAAAGAGTTTCCCGCCGGGATGATTGATCCAGGTGAAACCCCCCTGGATGCAGCCAGACGTGAATTGAATGAGGAAACCGGTTATCTGGCGGGAAAAATCACTCAGATCGGCAGCATAAATCCCAATCCGGCATTTATGAATAATACTTCCTATACATATCTGGCTGAAGACCTGACTCCCGGTGGAAAAATGAATCTCGATGAACACGAAATGATCGATATGGAGCTGGTTCCCATAGATATGGTGGCAAAGGAGATGGGAACAGCCATGTATAATAGTGCTATTACGATACAGGCCTGGTTCTGGTTTTTAAAGCATAGGGAGAAAATGTCTTCTTAGCGATGTTTTCTTATGTCTGATTTTGGAAAAAATATAAAATGGCGGTTAGAATGAAGTTTA